>JBFLXS010000198.1 GCA_040755795.1 bacterium
GCATTTTTTCTCTTAAACTTTAATTTTTTTTGGATTGACCCCGCCAACATAAAGTTTATTTTACCTTCAGATCTCGCATAAGATGGACGAAAAAAACATATCTCCTCTCCTTGCTTTATGTCAACAGTCTGTTGAATGTAGAAAGCAGTTCCTTTTACATTCAACATTCACGGTCTGACCCTGACCCCATTTCGAAGGGTGGAGCAAGAAAAAGTTTGAGCCATTTCTCCAATTCTCCCTTTTCCCCATTTCTCCTTGTTTACACTTCTAATGTATAGCCCTGAACGGTTACAAACTTTTATCTATGATTGGATTAATCTTGCCTATTATAAATGTGATATTTACCAGCATTTATATCGATAGGTTAATCCGCGTAGAACCTTTTGAAAGTAGTCCGTATAAAAAATCGCGGTATCTTAAATTAGGACTATTAATATTCCTATTTTTCTGGATAGGTGAATTATACTCTCTTTTAACCATCAAAATGACCTCATAGTAGCCTACTAATTCCTTGCCTCATTGATTACCAATTACCTTCAATCTAAAAAAATCCTTTGACTTTTGGCAAAAAATGTGATAGACTATTATAAAAAGGTAAAAATTTTGTGATGTATGTTCAAATCTTATTAGCCGGATTAATTGGTGGATTAATAAATTTAGATACTTATTGTATTGCCCAAACAATGATTTCCAGACCATTGGTTGTTTCGCCTTTTTTAGGATTAATACTGGGGTCATTGCAAGGCTCGCCTCAAGAAGGATTATATTTAGGGGCAATCATTGGAGTTATTTTAGAATTAGTCTGGATAAATACCTTTCAAGTAGGCACTATTATTCCACCAAATGCCACGATAAGTAGTATCACAATTACTTCATTAGTCTGTATTGGTAGTATTAATCTACCACTTAATTTGTTAGAAAAAGTAAGTTTTTTAATTTTATCTATGTGCTTTGGAATCATTGTTGGTTTTTTCTCCAGATGGATTGATTTTTTCCTGTTTGAAAAGGTTAATATTACCCTTTTACACAAATTAGAGGCTGACATTAAAATAGGAAATTTACAGATGATAGAACGGATAAATTGGATAAGTATAGGAATGAGTTTTATTATCCATTCCTTAATCTTGATTGGGACTATAAGCGTTGGACTATTTGCCGTTAAAATAATAACAAATCTTTTAGCCACTAAATTTGATTTAACCATTATTTTACCATTACTTTTATTATTTGGTTGTGGTGTAACAATAAGTGTTTTAGGTGTGCGAAAGTATCTTATTTATTTTGTGGTTGGTTTTATTTTAACAAGTATTGTAATTTTTATAAAAGGCTAAATCTATGCTATCTAAAGGTGATATTTTCAAGATATTTTTCAGGTCATTATTTGTGCAGTCAATATTCAATTTTGAGCGGATGCAAAGTGTAGGATTTGTTTATACGATATTCCCAATGATAAAAAAATTGTATTCACAGCCTCGAGCACAAAAAGAAGTTATTCTTCGACACTTAGAATTTATCAATACGCATCCATATTTTATTACATTAATTAGTGGCTTAATTATTTCAAAAGAAGAAGAACTATCAAAAGGTAAAGAAGGATTAACTCCGGCTGACATCTCGGTTTTGAAATCATATATGACATCGCCTCTGGCTGGAATCGGAGATAGTTTGCTTTGGGCAACATATCGACCTTTAATCTCCCTTTTGGGAATGATGATAACATCAACCTTAATCTGGATACAAAAATCCCCTATTTGGGGAATAATCTTTTTCTTGATTATTTATAATATTTTGCCTTTATATCTGAGATTTATCGGCATAAAAAAAGGATATTGCCTTAAAGAAAACCTGATAGAAAAAATCAGTAAAATCTCTTTTCAGCGGATTAAATCTATATTCAATATTATCGGCATAACTTTTTTGGGGATATTAAGTAGTATTCTTTGCTGGTTTAATGCCCGTTTAATAAAAACTGATGTGGTTGAAGAATATTTTATTGGAATAGCATCATTGATAATTATAATTGCTACAGGCATTGGCATTAGAATAAGAATCAGTCCTTTGATTATCTTTTTGTTCATATTGGGAATAGGGAGTTTATTAGTTTATTTTAAAACAATGGGAATGTGGTCTTATAATTCTGAAATTAAATATTTAACCAGGATTATCTTATGAATTCAGTAGAAAAAATAGTTACACTTGAAAATAAATTAGGGTTACACCTCCGGGCGGCGGTTATTTTCGTCCAGGCTGCCACTAAATTTCAATCCGTGATTAAAGTAAAAAAAGTTAATAACTCAGGTTCAGGATGGAGAAATGGCAAAAGTATTTTAAGTGTGGGAACTTTAGATGCAGGCAAAGGTAGTCAAATAATAATCAATGCCCGTGGCGAAGATGCTATAGAGGCGGTAGAAAAATTAACAAAATTATTCGAAGATAAATTTGGAGAAAAAGAATGATAACTTCATCGATGTTAAAACTTAAAGGCGTAATTGCCTCACCAGGAATTGTTATCGGCAAGGCTTATTTATTAGATATAACTAAGCTCAAGATAACTCAGAGAAAGATTACTGAAGAAGAAGTAGAAAATCAAATTAATAGTTTTAAAGAGGCAGTTTTACACACTGAAAAAGAAATTGTAAAGATTAAAGAAAAGGTTCATGAAGAAATGGGTGAAGAATATTCGAATATCTTTGAGGCTCATTTATTAATTTTAAAAGATCCGTTACTTATCTTTGAGGTTTCTGAAAGAATAAGAAAAGAATATATCAATGTAGAGTATGCCTTGTGGGAAGTTCTGCAGATGATTACTGAGAATATCGCTGGATTAGAAGATGCCTATATGCGAGAACGAGTAGTAGATATTTATGACATAGGTCGGAGAATATTAGAAAATTTAGTTGGAACTACTAATCTTAGTCTACAAGAATTAAAGGAAGATGTTATTGTCGTTGCCCATAATTTAACACCATCAGATACCTCGCATATGTATAAAGGGAAGATAATGGGTTTTGCGACAGATATAGGTGGTCAAACCTCGCATACCGCCATTATGGCGCGTGCCTTAGAAATTCCAGCCGTAGTTGGATTAAGAGATATAACATTTCGAGTTAAATCCGGAGATATTCTAATTATTGATGGTAGTCATGGTATTGTTATTGTTAATCCAGATAAAGCGACGATTAACGAATATGAGAAAAAGAAAAAGATATTTGATGAATTTAAAGCGGGCTTAGCCTGGCTAAAAGACTTGCCAGGTCAAACGAATGATGGTTATAGAGTTGACATTGCGGCTAATATTGAACTACCAGAGGAAATTGATGTTGTAAAGGATGAAGGGGCAGAGGGAATTGGATTATACCGCACTGAATTTTTGTATCTGGATAGAACTGAATTACCAGATGAAGATGAACAATTAAAGGCATATCAACAAGTAATATCTCAAATGAAACCATATCCTGTGACGATAAGAACATTAGATGTAGGTGGAGATAAATATTTATCTTACTTAGGAACTCCAACCGAAGTAAATCCTTTCCTTGGATTGCGAGCAATCCGATTATGTTTAAGATATAAGAATATGTTTAAAACACAAATAAGAGCTCTATTTCGAGCCAGTAACTTTGGTAAATTAAGAATAATGTTTCCAATGATTTCAGAATTAGAAGAATTACGAGCTACAAAAAAAATCATTGAAGAGGTAAAACAGGAATTAAAGACAGAAAAGGTATGTTTTGCTCCGAACATAGAACTTGGCATAATGATTGAAACGCCTTCAGCGGTAATGATTTCAGATATTTTAGCCAAAGAAGTAGATTTTTTTAGCATTGGCACAAATGATTTAATTCAATATACCATTGCCATAGATAGAGTTAATGAACAATTAGCTCATCTTTACAACCCGGCACATCCGGCTATTTTACGCTCTATTAATTATACCATCGAATCTGCACATAATCAGGGAATATGGATAGGTATGTGTGGTGAGATGGCTGGTGACCCATTATTTACGATTATTTTAGTCGGTATGGGAATAGATGAATTAAGTATGTCCAGTAGCTCTATCCCGAAGGTAAAAGAGGTCATTCGGTCAATAAGCCTTATTGAGGCAAAAGAATTAGTGCAAAAAGTACTTAAATTGCACAGCGTCAATGAAGTAGAAAATGTCCTCAAGGAAATAATGTATAAGAAATTCCCTCATTTGTTCAATACAGCAAGAAATCACACTTAGATACTAATTAATTCTTATAATCTCTTTTTTGTGTCTTTGTGGTGAATAGTTACGCGCATCCAATGACTCTATTCGATAATTCATCAAATTTCACTTCGTGCTCTCTGTGCCCTTCGTGGTGAATAGTTACGTTTATTTTATTCAATCGCCATAAAGCGACAGCTGGTAATACAGGTTTTACATCGAATGCATTTCTCTTTATCTATCTTTGCTACTTGTTTCTTTTCCCAGGTAATAGCACTTACAGGACAAGCTTTGGCACATTGACCACACATTTTACACAAGTCAGGAATTACCTCAAACTTCAATAAAGGCAAGCAAGAATGAGCGGGACAATATTTTTCTTTAATATGTGCTTCATACTCGCTCCGAAAATATTTAATGGTCGTTAATACTGGATTAGGTGCTGTTTGTCCCAGCCCACATAAAGATGTATTTTTAATATCTTCTGCTAATTCTTCTAATAATTCAATATCACCTTCTTTTCCATGTCCGCTGGTAATTTCTTCTAATTTATCAAGCATTACCTTTGTTCCTACTCGACAGGGAATGCATTTACCACAAGATTCATCTTGAGTGAATTCTAAGAAAAATTTAGCAATTCCAACCATACAGGTTGTTTCATCCATAACAACCATTCCACCAGAACCCATAATTGCACCAGTCTGTGTAATAGATTCATAGTCAACCGGGATATCTAAAAGACTTTCTGGAATACAACCACCCGAAGGACCACCCATCTGAACTGCCTTAAATTTACGCCTATTCTTTATGCCACCTCCAATATCATAGATAATCTGGCGTAATGGGATACCCATTGGAACTTCTATTAAACCGATATTGTTTATTGCACCCGTTAAAGCAAATACTTTAGTTCCTTTACTCTTTTCAGTGCCGAGACTGGCATACCAACTTCCTCCATTAAGAATAATCTGGGGAACATTGGCAAATGTCTCTACATTATTTAATACCGATGGTTTTTGCCAGAGTCCTTTATGAGCCGGAAATGGAGGTCTTGGTCGCGGCATTCCTCTTTTTCCTTCAATTGATGTCATTAATGCGGTCTCTTCACCACAAACAAATGCCCCTGCCCCTTGATAAATCTCTATTTCGAAATCAAACCCTGAACCTAATATATCTCTCCCTAAAAGTCCATATTCAGTTGCCTGTTCAATAGCAATCTCAAGTCGTTTCACGGCTAATGGATATTCTGCTCGAACATAGATATAGCCTTTATGAGCACCAATTGCCTTTGCTCCAATAATCATTCCTTCTAAAACCGCATGTGGGTCAGCTTCTAATATAGACCTATCCATAAATGCCCCCGGGTCTCCTTCATCTCCGTTACATAAAATATACTTAATATCCCCTTTCGCCTTAGAGCAAAATTCCCATTTCAACCCGGTTGGGAAACCAGCACCACCTCGACCTCGTAACCCAGAATCTTTTATTTCCTGGATTATTTCTTCCGGGGTCATTTCAAGTAGTGCTTTAGATGCACCCAGATACCCATCGCGGGCAATATATTCATCAATTTTTTCGGCATCAATCAAACCACGGTTCCGTAAAGCCCGTAATACCTGACGGCTAAAAAATGGAATATCTCTCATTGCCGGAACAGGTTCTTTTTCTGCTGGAGGTGTGTACATTAAGTCCTTAACAGGTCGCCCTTTCAGGAAATGTTCTACGACTAAAAATGGTATATTTTCTGGTTTAAGCCCTTGATAAAATATACCTTCTGGATAAACAACCATTAATGGTCCCTGAGCACAGAAACCATTACACCCGGTTAAAACTATTCCAATTTCATCCTCAAGATTATGTTTTTTAAGTTCATCTTCTAATGATGCTTTTACCTTTAATGAACCACTGGCAACACAACCAGTGCCCGCACAAATTAATAGGTTCGTTCGATATTGTTTCATTGTTTATCTCCTTTCGCCTGAAAATAGGAAGTAGAAAGTAGAGAGTAGAAAGTAGAAAGTAAAGAAAACATCACTCCTCACGCCTATCTCCTTACCTCCCACCTTCTATCTCCTACCTATCTATTTCCCTTATTTCCCTTTGCGTTCTTTGCGTGAAACTTCCTTTCCCCTGAAAATTGGGACTCGGGGTTCGGATTTAGGGGTTAAGGAATTCTTTTATTCCCGAGTCCCGAATCCCTTTATTTTCATTCTCCAGATGGCTAAATAGTTACAAGATTAATACGGTTTCTATGTTTTATTTAACACTACCTTTTTTATCAGGTGGATTTTTTCCCTTATAAAAAATATTAGAGTAATATCGCTGATAATAATCATTTTTTCTTTCTGTCGGAGAATAATATGCAGGGGTATCATCTTTATCTTGTTCAGATAGTTTTTTATAAATCGATTGCCCTAACCAGGGACTAAACATAGGTTCTTCAACTTTCAATCTTTCTGCGGTTGCATAATCAGTTGTCGTATAAGTCAGGGTAGAAGTTGCTACTTTCGAAATAGGCACATAGGGAACAGGTTCAGTTTTTTTAGCATATTTATATAATAATAATCCTGTGGGGGTGTGAGTTCCCCCTCTTAAAGTAGATGTCCCACGCTCATATAATAACCCACTGCTTTGTTCTGTTGATTTTAAAGATGTAGTTTTCTTTTTCCCTTGTGAATATTTACTCCCATAAAATTTCGAGGAATAGACAGATTTTCCCAGTGAGCTATAGTCTTGCGCTCCTGAAGGAGATATATAGCCAAAGATTATGACTAAAATTCCTATTAATTTATATTTCATCATTCATTATTCTCCTTGCTCCCCTACCCTACTTACTTTCTTCGGTAACTGTTCACCGCAGAGATGATATGATAAAGTGTCAAGTTTGACCTGCGAAAGATTTTATGGTATACTATACAAAAAGTATTAACTAACTAAAATAAGGAGGACAAACTTATGACACAAACAAC
>JBFLXS010000199.1 GCA_040755795.1 bacterium
CTAAGTAACATGCAAATTCAATCTTAACAGAGCACTATAATCTTTGCGTTCTTTGCGGTTAATTTCTTTGCGTTCTTTGCGGTTAAAAAAGGATAAACCACTTAATCTTAAAAAAAACTTGAATATCAAGTAATAGAAATTTATGGAAATTTGTTGTTTTCCACAATCAATTTCTACCTATTTCTATAAATTTCAATCTATATTCTATTATCTTATCTCCATATCACTCTTATCTCCTTATTCCCTTTCTTACACTTTTGATATATAATTTTACGAATATGAATGGATTCCTGCCTTCGCAGGAATGACATGAGAGGTAGAAATGTTACTCATCAATTGAATAGCGACGGAGCACTATTTTTTCATTTTTATTTAAATTGCTGTTTGGATAAGCATATTTAAAATAGAATAATTCTCTTCTTTTATCTTTATTACCCAATACACTAAACTTGAATAAAATGTTTAAAACATAGTCGACGTTTTTTTCAGCGACTATTTTAGGGTCAGACCGTGAATGTTGAATGTAAAAGGAACTGCTTTCCCCTGAAAATAGGAAGTAGAAAGTAGAGAGTAGAAAGTAAAGAAAACATCACTCCTTAAGCCTATCTCCTTACCTCCCATCTTCTATCTCCTACCACTATTTTCATCCTCATTTGTGAACCAACGGTTCATGAGCATTTCTCCATTCAAAGTCTGACCCTCATCCCTCTTCGCTTTCTCTCAACTCGTTATGGCGTGAAGGTAAATGTCTCAATATCTTCACTTAAGGTCTCTCCAGTAATCCAGTTTAAGAATCTACCACCACATTTATAGTTTCCTTCAGGTTCCCAACCTGTAAAATGATGTGTGAATAAATCTACTGAGAACTCAGCATCAGGGAGTAATGTAATGCTGGGTATGTTTACTAAAGAGAATAACTCAGTAGTTGGTAACTCAAGCCATACCTTTGCATCTACTGTAGAAGTTGCAGGACCGTTGGTAACATGTGCTGCTATAGTTAATGTATCACCCACTGTAAATTCAGTCTGATTCAGGATAATGTCAATCTTAATCTCTTTTACCACCATCGGTGTAATCGCTATTCCAACAGGTCCATCACCAACAGGTATAGGACTTCCAACCACTGCATTTGTACTTGTGTCTATTACTGAAACATTATCTGACTCCCGGTTAGTCACATAAGCATAGTTACCATCTGGTGTAATCGCTATTCCCCAAGGACCATCACCAACAGGTATAGGACTTCCAACCACTGCATTTGTACTTGTGTCTATTACTGAAACATTATCTGACCACAAGTTAGTCACATAAGCATAGTTACCATCTGGTGTAATCGCTATTCCAATAGGATAATCACCAACAGGTATAGGACTTCCAACCACTGCATTTGTCCTTGTGTCTATTACTGAAACATTATCTGACCCTGCGTTAGTCACATAAGCATAGTTACCATCTGGTGTAATCGCTATTCCATAAGGATAAACACCAACAGGTATAGGACTTCCAACCACTGCATTTGTCCTTGTGTCTATTACTGAAACATTATTTGACCCTGAGTTAGTCACATAAGCATACGGTTGTGCATTTAGATTATTTGGAATTATCGTCTGTCCTGCCCAAATCACCCCAGTAATCGTAAGAATTGTTACTGTTTTCCAACATTTGCAAACCATTTTTTATCACTTCCTTTCTTTTTTTATTTTTTGGTAACCGAATTATAACGAATATAGCGAAATTTTTTCGTTCAATTTTGCTAAAGCAGGATACTTTGTATTCGCTAAGTTCGATTACCTAAATCTTGCATAATTATATCAAAAAAAAAATGTTTTGTCAAGCATTTTTTGTCAGTTAACTCTTCTTTTCTCCACTTCTCCATCTTCTCCCTTTCTCCTTATTTTTATCCTACCTGAACCCTTACTACTTAACGAACTTAGCTACCATATCCCCAACTTCAGATGTTGACATACCCATTTTACCGGCAGACATATCTTTGATAACCCCGGCGGAGAGAAGTTTAATGACAGCATTTTCAACCAATGTTGCCGCTTTTTTCTCGCCAAGATTATTCAACATCATCTGAAGACTTAAGATAGTGGCTAATGGATTAATTTGATTTTTGTTGGTATATTTTGGGGCAGAGCCATGAATAGGCTCAAACATAGAAACACCATGAGGATTGATATTTCCTCCTGCCGCTATTCCCATTCCACCTTGAACCATCGCCCCTAAATCTGTAATAATATCCCCAAACATATTACAGGTAACGATGACATCAAACCATTCTGGATTTTTCACCATCCACATACAGCAAGCATCAACATAAGCATGGTCTTTAGTTACCTCTGGATATTCCTCCCCCACCTCTTTAAATACTCGTTGCCAGAGGTCATGACCATAAGTCAAGACATTTGATTTATCGACTAATGTAAGTTTTTTTCTCTTTGTCGTTCTGGCTAATTCATAGGCATACCTGATGCACCTTTCTACCCCTTTGCGGGTATAGAGCATCTCTTGAATAGCCACTTCATCACTGGTATTTTTCTTTAAAAATCCACCTATGCCAATATAAAGACATTCAGTATTTTCGCGAACTACGATAAAATCAATCTCCTCTGGTCCTTTATCTTTAATTGGGGTATAGACACCCGGATATAATTTAATCGGTCTTAAATTAATATATTGGTCTAATCCAAATCTAATTTTAAGTAATAATCCTTGCTCAAGGATGCCTGGTTTAACATCTGGATGACCAATGGCACCCAGATAAATCGCCGACATCTGTTTGAGTTCATTCAAGGCAGAATCAGGCAATACCTCACCTGTTCGTAAATATCGCTCTCCACCAAAATCATAATTTATCAATTCATACTTGAGAGCAGTTACCTCTGCAACTGCTTCTAATACCTTTAGTCCTTCTCTTACTACTTCAGGACCAACTCCATCTCCTGGAATAACAGCAATTTTGTGCATAAATTCTTCCTCCTTTTTTTTGGTAAATGGTAACTGGTGAATGGTAATTAGTTACCAATTACCAGTCACCAGTTACCAATTAACCGATTATTTACTTTTAATTTCGTGAAGCCCTATCCACTACCTACTGCTCTATCACAGCAGAACACTACTTCTTCTTTTCCCTTAAGGCAAGTATTACCTTTCGTGGTTCTATGGAAATAACCTTAATTCCAGTAGGTGTATAAACTTCATCCGGAATCAGGTTATATGAATATGTTCCTGGTTTATTACTCTTTGATAAATCAATTGGGAGATAAAAAGCAGATGCCTGACATTTCAAAATAACACTTCTATTCCCTTGCACAGTAATAAATACATTTTTTGTCGTTAGTGAGGATACTATTAAATTTTTTGGGATATTTTCCAGTGTAATGGCGATACTAAAATCTCTAATTATAGATACTCCACCACTTGTAGAAAACCATAATAGCACAGCTAATAAAAAACAAGATAATTTTAGCCAGAGGTTATTGATAATCCAACGGTAAATGTGTAAATGTGTCATTTTAGATTCTCCTGAAAATACTTTTTTGCCACAGAGACACAGAGAACACAGAGATGTTATTAAAATTATGGACAAGCCTGCGACTCTACCACCTAAACCTTGTTCTCTTGAACCATTAAACTATCCCACCATCAAACCATAAAACTCTATTTTCATCGTCCTTTGTGCCCCAGCGGGGTATGAGCGTTTCCCCTGAAAATAGCCTTTGGAGTGCGAAAGATTGCTTTCGCTTTTCCTCCTGCGAAAGCGGTAGCAAGCTACCGCACTCCATATATTTTCATCGTCCTTTGTGCCCCAGCGGGGTATGAGCGTTTCTTCTGCAGTAACCATTTACTTAAATGTATCTACCCTTCTTTTTGTCCTTCTTTTGCTTTGTACCAGGTAAGCATTTGAGTAAGGCTTTCTTCATCGAGGTTACCACGCATCTTGCCATCTAAGGCAATGGATATATTCCCTGTTTCTTCAGACACGACCAGGATTAAGGCATCTGTTTCTTCGGAAAGCCCAAGTGCGGCGCGATGTCTTGTGCCAAGTGGAGTAACAACATCCGGATTTTGAGTTAATGGCAAAACACAGCTTGCCGCAATTATTTTATCACCTTGAATAATAACTGCACCATCATGAAGTGGACTATGAGGGGTAAATATTGTCTTAAGTAGTTCATAACTTACTTCTGCATCTATTTTTACCCCTGTTTCGATATAATTTTTCAGGCTTATATTTTGTTTTAAAACAATTAATGCCCCTAATTGTTCCTTTGATAATGACATTATTGCTTTTACAATTTCTGGAATCAATCGGCTTTCATTCTTAAAAAATTTTCTCAAAATGTAGTTTTTATCAATTTCGCCAATTACCTGTCTTAATTCTGGTTGAAATAAGATAACAAACGATAACGGTAGGATAGTCCATAGGCTTGTCAGTATCCAATCGATGGTATATAATTGGAATAGATTGGCGGCAAAGGAAGCAACAATAAGGAAGACAAGGACTTTTACTCCTTGCACCGCCCTTGTTCCCTTTATCAAGATAAATAGCCAATAAAAGGCACAGGCGATTAATAACATTTCAATTATATCTAAGAATCTAATTGGTAGAAGAGGAAATTTAAACATTTATTCACACCCTATTGTTTGGTAAATGGTAACTGGTGAATGGTAAATGGTGAATGGTAAATGGTAACTGGTGAATGGTAATTAGTTACCAATTACCAATTACCAGTTACCAATTACCAGTCACCAATTACCAGTTACCAATTACCAGTTACCAATTACCAGTTACCAATTACCAGTTACCAATTACCAGTTACCAATTAACCGATTATTTACTTTTAATTTCGTGAATCCCTATTCACTTTTCACGGTTATCCCCTGTTTATAGCCATTAAGAACTCCTTATTATTTTGTGTGGAGTGCATTTTTTCAACGATTAATTCCATACTTTCTACTGGATTCAATGGGGTAATGGCTTTACGCAGTAGCCAGACCTTATTCAAGTCGTCTTCCTCTAAAAGTAACTCTTCTCGCCGGGTTCCTGATTTGGAAATATTGATAGAAGGGAATAATCGACGGTCAACTAAACTGCGGTCTAAAAGGACCTCCATATTCCCCGTTCCCTTAAATTCCTCAAAAATAACCTCATCCATTCTACTTCCTGTATCAATTAAAGCCGTAGCAAGAATGGTTAAACTTCCGCCTTCTTCGATATTTCGTGCCGCACCAAAGAATCGTTTTGGCCGATGTAAGGCATTTGAATCGACACCACCAGAAAGCACCTTTCCAGAGGCAGGAACTACTTGATTATAAGCCCTGGCTAATCGCGTGATACTATCCAGCAAGATGACAACATCATATTTATGTTCGACTAATCTTTTTGCCTTTTCAATTACCATTTCCGCGACTTGAACATGCCTACTCGCTGGTTCGTCAAATGTCGAACTTATCACCTCACCCTTAACTGACCTTTCCATATCTGTGACCTCCTCAGGTCGTTCGTCGATAAGCAAAACGATTAATTTAATTTCCGGATGGTTAGTCGTAGTTGAATTAGCCAGTTTTTGTAATAATACTGTTTTCCCGGTGCGTGGCGGTGCGACAATTAATCCTCGTTGTCCTTTGCCAATAGGGGTAAGTAAATCCATAATGCGCATTGAGATCTCTTTTGATTCTCGCTCTAAATGAATTCTTTTATCCGGGTATAATGGGGTAAGATTATCAAACAATATCCTATCAGCCGCTTTGTCAGGGTCATCGAAATTGACTGCCTCTACCTTTAAAAGGGCAAAGAATTTCTCATTTTCTTTTGGTGGCCTTATTTGTCCAGAAACCGTATCCCCGGTTTTTAAACTAAATTTTCTTATCTGAGAAGGTGAAATATAAATATCATCTGGTGAAGGAAGATAATTATATTTTGGTGACCTCAAAAAACCATATCCATCAGGTAATATCTCTAATACTCCTTCTCCAAACAAGAGCCCTTTTTCTGCCGCTTGAGCCTGTAAAATGGCAAAAATAAGCTCCTGCTTTTTCATCCCACTAACCCCTTCTATCTTTAATTGATGGGTTAAGTCGCTTAGTTTTGAAATGCTCATTGCTTGCAAATCTGATAAGTTAAGTTGTCCTTCCACTATATTTTCCTCCTTAAAAAATATATGGCACCTACTATTGTTTCTTCTTTCTTAATAGGCACACTATCATATCTAAATTCTTCTCCTTCTATGAGTATCCGTTCATCGATAATAGAAGAATCACTAATATCCTTCACCGCAGGAAAGATTTCATTCAAAGATTTTCCGATTATCTTTCTGCCACGACCGGTGATTGTCAGATTGATGCCGGCTAAATTCATATAAGTTATTTTCAATTTATTATCAACAATCACCACAGGATAAGGGAAATTAGCAAAAATTGTTTCGAAGTGCTGGGTAGCTAAGTCCGGGTATCCTTCCCAGGCACAGATTAAATCAAATCTATTCCACCAATCAACTACCCTACCTTTAACATCAATAACCGGGATAGTCGTAACTTTTTTAAAGTTTTGAAGTAACCCTTGTAAGATTTGATAATCTTTTTCTAATATCACCGGGACAAGATGGTCTGAAATGACTTTTGTCAGTGGTGTTGTCAAATTTGAAGTAATCGTAGATGATGCAATTAAACTCTCTTTTACCAGAATTCCAATAATACATTTATTTTTATCTACCACAGGTAAGTTTTTTATTGGATATTTATAAAAAAAACTCAAGATGTCAATTTTTGTTCCGCGGTCTTTTTTTATTCCTTGTTCCCTGGTGGGCATATATTATTTCTCCCAAAACTTAGTGAAAATCCTTAAATAGCAGGGTAATCTTTTTTATTCCTCAGGATATTTAAAAAGAATTAGAGAAGCACTTTTTAGAAAAAATTGATTTTACTTGGGAAAGATTTTTGGTTGGTCCTACTTTCCGTTAATTAAAATTATACCATAATATCTTTTTTTTGTCAAGTGGATAACAAAATTTTCAGCAATTCTCGGTGAAACTAAATAAACAGCCCAAGTAACCACCTTAAAGCCATTTTTTGCTTTTTAAACATCTTCTTCCTCTAAATTGCTTAAAATTTCCCCCTCCTAAACCTCTGGAGAATCTC
>JBFLXS010000200.1 GCA_040755795.1 bacterium
GTTGTTTGTGTCATAAGTTTGTCCTCCTTATTTTAGTTAGTTAATACTTTTTGTATAGTATACCATAAAATCTTTCGCAGGTCAAACTTGACACTTTATCATATCATCTCTGCGGTGAACGGTTACCTGGAATTTGAAATTTATTCGGGATTTGGTGCCTGGAATTTGGAATTTCTGCGTGAATACCACCATCCGTCCAGTTAAAGATGTAGGTAAAGATTAGAAAAGGAGGATAGGGAAATGAACTTATGGGAAGCATTAGCATTGGTAGGCACAGCGGCGACAATATTAGGGATATTTTTGACTGTCTATGGGGTAGTGAATAATAAAACACTAAAGAATGAAACCAAATTAACACGAGAAACAATAGTAGAAGAGAGTAAGTTAACACGAGAAGCAATAAAAGAAGAGGGTAAGTTGACACGAGAGATGATTAAAGAAACTACTGAATATTTAGGTAAGCTAATTGTGGCTGACGGAGATAGAACTCGTTGGGCTATGAGTAAGTAGAAAAGTTATCATACAGATGCCCCGGAGGAAAAACACTACAAACTTGTAGTGAGTTTATCAAACCAAAAGAGATAATAATTTTCTCTATGTTCTCTGGGGTTAAATTATTTTTCTTATTTTGCAGAGGGCTTGACTACATAAAAAAGGAGGAAGTATCTCAATGAAAATTTGTATGATTGGCACCGGCTATGTGGGTTTAGTTACTGGCACTTGCTTTGCAGACTTAGGAAACAATGTTATTTGTGTAGATAATAATGAAGAAAAGATTAATATCTTAAAAAGTGGTGGAGTGCCTATTTATGAACCAGGGTTAAATGAAATGGTAGAAAGAAATGTTGAGAAAAATAGACTTTCATTCACCACTTCAATCGCACAAGGGGTTGAGGCATCAGATATTATCTTCATTGCGGTAAGCACACCACCTTTACCTGATGGAGAGGCAGACCTATCTTTTGTTGAAAATGTATCTAAAGAAATTGCTCAAACAATGAAAAGTTATAAATTAATCGTGGAAAAAAGCACTGTTCCGGTGCAAACAGGCGAATGGGTTAAACGCACGGTCAAATTAAATAATAAGCATCAGGTTGAATTTGATGTTGCCTCAAATCCTGAGTTTTTACGAGAAGGCTCGGCGGTATATGACATTATGCAGCCAGACCGAATAGTTATTGGCGTAGAATCTGAATGGGCAGAAAAACTCTTAAAGGAACTTTATGCCCCATTTAATGCCCCAATTATTGTTACAGATATCAAAAGTGCTGAATTAATTAAACACGCCTCTAACTCCTTCTTAGCCCTCAAAATCTCATTTATTAATGCCGTGGCAAATATATGCGAACTCTCCGGAGCAGATGTTCTAAAGGTTGCCGAAGGAATGGGTTATGATGAACGGATAGGAAGAAGTTTCTTAAATGCTGGTCCTGGCTTTGGTGGCTCATGTTTTCCAAAAGACCTCTCTGCTTTTATCCGCATCGCTCACAAACTTGGCTATGATTTTCAACTCCTGAAAGAGGTTGAGAATATAAACAGAGAACAACGAAAACTTATTGTGACAAAGATAAAAAACGCTGTCTGGATATTAAAGGATAAAAAGATAGGTATTTTAGGACTGGCTTTTAAACCTAATACAGATGATATGCGCTCTGCCCCTTCGATTGAGGTAATTGAAATGTTACAAGGTCAAGGGGTATTTATCAAGGCATTTGACCCGGTGGCTATGGAGAAGGCAAAACCATTGTTAAAAAATGTTACTTTCTGCAAAGACCCTTACGAAGTCGCTGAAGAAAGCGATTGTCTGGTAATTATGACCGAATGGAATGAATTTAAAGAATTAGACTTAATTAAAATTAAGGAGAAAATGTCTAACCCGGTCATTATTGATGGAAGAAACATCTACGACCCGGCGAAAATGAAAGAATTAGGATTTGTGTATCATGGTATTGGGAGATAAAGGAAAAAATAATAACTATTTAGCCACTGATTAACACGGATTAGCACGGATAAATACAGAAGTCAGAGGATAGATGAGAAAGGGAGAAACGGAGAAAGGGAGAAACGGAGAAGGATAGGAGACACGAAGCACTATACCTTAATTTTCAGCCTTCAACCTGATTACGGACACGGAAAACGGACACGGATTACGAATTTTCAGTGTTTCATCTATGTCCATCTGTGGCTGAATAGTTACATAAAATCATTTTCTGTGCCTCTCTGTGTGGTGAACGCTTACAAAAAGGTTAATGGTAATGATTGAAGGAATTAAAATTATTAAATTAATACCTCATGTAGATGAGCGAGGATTTTTAATGGAAATCCTGCGTAAAGATAACCCACATTTTAAGCAATTTGGGCAAATCTATCTGACTACCTGTAATCCTGGTGTTGTCAAAGCCTGGCATGCACATAAAAAACAGACGGATAACATCTTTTTAGTTAAAGGAAGTGTTAAACTTGGTCTATATGATGGCCGAACTGACTCGCCAACATATAAACAGACCGGGACAATTATCATCACTGAATTAAATCGTCAATTAGTGCAAATCCCACCCTTTATCTGGCACGGATTTTCGGCATTAGGGAATGAACCCGCTTATATCCTTAATATTCCAACAGAATTATACAATTATGATGAGCCAGATGAAATGAGGGTTGACCCGTTTGATAATGATTTTAATTTTGATTGGAAGGTGAAATCAGGATGAGAATTTTAATTACTGGTGGTGCTGGATTTTTAGGTTCACATTTATGTGATTATTTACTCAATATAGGACATGAGGTTATCGCTATGGATAATCTCATCACCGGCAACATAGATAATATCAGCCATATCCGAAGTGAGAAATTTCAATTTTATAGACATGATGTCACAGAATTTATTTATGTAGAGGGGCATTTAGACTTTATTCTTCATTTTGCCTCCCCTGCCAGTCCAATAGATTATGTAAAATATCCGATTCAAACATTAAAAGTAGGTGCGTTAGGAACGCATAAAACATTAGGATTAGCCAAATACAAAAAAGCCTCTTATTTACTTGCCTCGACATCAGAGGTCTATGGTGACCCATTAATTAGTCCGCAACCAGAAGATTACTGGGGTAATGTCAATCCTATTGGACCACGGGGGGTATATGATGAAGCGAAACGATTTGCCGAGGCATTGGTGATGGCATATCATTCCATTCACGGCATAGACACCCGTATTGCCAGAATATTCAACACTTATGGTGAACGAATGCGATTAGAGGATGGACGAGTAGTGCCAGCATTTATCCCACAAGCATTAAAAAATGAACCAATAACAGTCTTTGGTGATGGAAGTCAAACTCGAAGTTTTTGTTATGTCGCTGACCTGGTTGAAGGAATTTATAAGTTGATGTGTTCAAATTGTCATACTCCGGTTAATCTTGGCAATCCACTTGAAATGACAATTTTAGAATTCGCACAAAAGATAATTGAAATTACCAACAGTAAAAGTGAGATAATTTATAAACCATTACCTACCGATGACCCGAAACAACGAAGACCGGATATTACTAAGGCTAAAACATTATTCGGTTGGGAACCAAAGATAAATTTTGACGAAGGAATGATAAAAACTATTAATTGGTTCAAAAAACGGTTAAGTGTCTAATAAAAACAGGTGAAAAATGGATGGTGTCCTATCATAGCTAATTTACCATTACGGTTTTCTTCAGGGCATTTGAAAAAGGCAGACCCTCTGTCTCGTCCAGCCCAAACATAATATTCATATTTTGAACAGCCTGTCCAGCCGCCCCCTTAATGATGTTATCTATACACCCCATTACTATATAAGTACTTGTTCTTTCATCAACTTGAATACCAATATCACAAAAATTAGTCCCTTCCACATTCTGGATTTCTGGATATTCTCCTTGCTTGCAAATTCTAATAAATGGTTTATCTTTATAAAATTCTTGATATTTTTCAACGAGAGATTCAAATGTCATCCTTTTGTGTAGTTTAATATAAGTTGTTGTAAGCATTCCATATTTAAAACTGGCTACATGTGGAGCAAAAAGAACTTTAACTTTATCCTGGATTAAATCTCCTAATTCTTGCTCTATCTCTGGAATATGAGGATGGATACCTATTTTATATGGTTTAATATTTCCTTCGACTTCGATAGCTAAATTACGGTCATTTGGCTTTCTCCCGGCACCAGAAACACCGCATATTGCCTCAATAATAATTATTTCCTTTTTCTCTATGAGTTTATTAATAAATAAAGGGGCTACTGAAAGAATAGTGCAGGTTGGATAACAGCCTGGATTTGCTATAAAAAATGCATCTTTTATCTTTTGAGAGTATATCTCGGGTAATCCATAGACTGCTTTATTAAGAAGTTGTTTGTTATTTTGCTCAAAACCATACCACTTATATAAATCAACATCTTTCAATCTAAAATTTGCACTTAAATCAATAAATTTAATATTTGATTTTGTCTTTTGTGCTTTTTTAACTAAATCTGATGTTTCTGTTAAAAATTCACCGTGAGGTTTTGAAAGAAATATCACATCGCACTTTTCTATTACTTTATCCGCATTGTATTCACTACTTTTTAGCTCGAAAATACCTTCTAAAAATTTATGAATATCACTTATTTTTTCTCCTCCTTTGGTTTCTGAGACTAATAAAGTTATAGTTGCATACTTATGGTTAGCTAATAACTTTAATAATACACCAGAGGATATACTGGCGGCACCTATTATTCCAATCCTGATTTTCTCTTTGTTTTTTTTCATAACTATTTTTCTTTCTAATATTTTCTGAAGTGAAGCAACAGACAATGGTTGTTTCACTTCACCTGGGTAAATAATTACAATAATATTATATTATAATTATATATTTTTTGTCAAGTCTTTTAAAAAAGAGGCATTCGGGAAATTTATGAACCTTTGGAATATAAGAATGAAGGTTTAACTTCTTAAGAAGGTATCAAATAAAAAAATTCGACCTGTGCAATTAGAAATAAAAGGATAATTGATTAAACAGATTACATTTTTTATTGTAAGCGGATTGAACGGATTGAGCGGATTTTTTTTATTTCTTTTTCCGCTAAATCCGTTAAATCCGCTTACTAAATCCACCCGCTTACTATTAAAAATCTGCTTACTAAACTTGACTTACCTCCTGAATTTTTTCCACCTGTGCAATTAGAAATAAAGGAATAATATTTTGGGGACGCTGTCAACAAATTTGGGACGCTCCCAAAATATTACTTGTCTGTTGATTAAATGGTAAATATCCTCTTGCTCTGTCGCCATTTAAGTGATTGATTGGCCGTTGTCCCCCGCCAGCGGGGGACATCAATTGAGTAGCAACAGAGCACTATGGTTACGATATTTCTAATCTCTCAAAGATATAATCAATATGTCGAATAAAATAGCCTAAATCAAAGCAAGCCTCTATTTCTTTAGCCTTCAAAACCTTTAATATTTCGCGGTCTTTTTTAAGCAAATCTTTAAATTCAATTCCTTCATCCAGAGATTTCATCGCATTTCGCTGGACTAATTTATATGCGTTTTCTCTTGAGAGTCCTTTGTATGCCAATGCTAATAAAACCCGTTGAGAGTGAATTAAGCCATGCGTTTTGTCAATATTTTTTCGCATATTTTCAGGATAAATGACTAAATTTTTAACCACATCCCTGAATTTAACCAGCATATAGTTGACTAAGGTAAAGGAATCAGGCAGGATTATTCGTTCAACTGAGGAATGAGTGATATCGCGTTCATGCCACAGCGGGATATTTTCTAATGAGGCGAGGGCGTTTGCTCGGACAATTCGGGCTAACCCAGAAATTCGCTCGCAAGTAATGGGATTGCGTTTATGCGGCATCGCAGAAGAACCTTTTTGTCCCTCTTCAAAAGCCTCCTCTACCTCTCGTATATCTGTGCGTGCCAGATTTCTAATCTCTGTAGCAAATTTATCTAATGATGAGGCAATGATGGCTAATGTCGTCAAAACCTGGGCATGTCGGTCTCGTTGAATAACTTGAGTCGAAACTTCTGCTGGTGTTAATCGAAGTTTATGACAAACATATTCTTCTACCTTTGGGTCAATCTGGGAGTATGTGCCCACAGCACCGGATAGTTTACCCACCCTGATACATTCCTTTGCCTCTCTAATTCTGAGTAGATTGCGTTGAGTCTCTTTATACCATAAGGCTAATTTTAAACCAAAGGTAATAGGTTCCGCATGGGCTCCATGAGTGCGACCTATCATTATGGTTTTTTTATATTTTATCGCCCCGGCGAATAATGTTTCACTTAATTTTATTAAGTCATCTTCGATAATACCAAGAGCCTCTTTTATCATCAGAGATAATCCAGTATCAACCACATCATAAGAAGTAAGCCCAAAATGAATAAATCGTGATTCTTCTCCAACATACTCAGCGACATTGCTTAACAACGCAATAACATCATGCTGGGTTGTTTTTTCTATCTCCTGAACTCGTTTGACATCAAATTTTGCCTTCTCTTTTATGACCGTAACTGCTTCCTCTGGAATATATCCTAATTCTGCCTGTGCCTCGCAGGCACAAATCTCAACATCAAGAATTTTTTGGTATCTATTTTCCAATGTCCAGATACCTGCCATTTGTGGTAATGTATATCGTTCTATCATTTTTGTGCAACTCCTTATATTTGGTAACTGGTAAATGGTAATTAGTTACCAATTAACCGATTACTTACTTTTAATTTCGTCAAGCCCTATTATTATAACATTTATGATATAGTTTTTCAAGAGAAATTTGTTAAAAAAATTATTACACCCAGCCATTTTACTTTTTTTCTTGCATTTAATTGAAGACTTTGGTATAATAAAAGTGTTGAACAAATAAGACGCGGAATTTGATTCTGGTAACTCCTGGTAATTAAATACCATTTGGCTGAGCTCACGACGAAACCATTTAACTATACTTTAACTATACTTTAGAGAGGCATATTTTGGGATTTCCTGTTACTATCAACTCAGGTTATCGGTTATCAGGTTATCGGTAAAGAGCAAGCAGTAGCCTGCTATCTCAAATTACCGATTACTGATTACCTGATTACCGATTACTTTAAATAATCACAAT
>JBFLXS010000201.1 GCA_040755795.1 bacterium
CAAGCAGGAAAGCGAACCTAAAGGTTCGCACTACATTTATCGAATGTCACAGGTTAATTCGTGTCCTTATGTGGCTAATTTCTCTAATTCTCTGTGAACTCTGTGCCTCTGTGGCTGAACGGTTACGAAAAAATATTGTAACTATTCAGTAATTATTCAGCTACAGATTAACACGGATAAATAACAGATAGTAGAGGACAAGATGCAAGGGGCGAGAAAGCAGAGGGTAGAGATAGATGTCCTCCGCTGGCGTGGGATTAAGGGGGTGGAAATTAGAAGAAGAAAAGCCCTTCAGCCTTCAGCCTGATTACAGACACGGATACCGGAGACGCCTCACGGATTTTTCCGTGTTTCATCCGTGTCCATCTGTGGCTGAATAGTTACGATTTGGTTTATAATTCTTCGTGCCATTCGTGTTCTTCGTGGTTTTAAAAGATGTGAGAAAGGTTAATCTAACCGCACAGGTGGCAATTTTTCTTTAAGCCTTTTGTGCAATCGTTCAGAAACATCTTGTGGAATAGAGGGTTTAAGGACAGACTTATATATTTGGATGGTTCTCTGTAAGGTTATTAGATAAGAGTTACATTTTGGACACTTAGAGATATGTTTTTCTACTTTACTCTGCAAACCAGGTTTTAACTCTAAATCTATGTAATCTGATAATAGAGTTTTTATCTTATTACACTCCATTATTTTAATGTTCTCCCTTATAATTTGTTATTCCAGACATTAAAAAAACCTTTATGTTTGTCTCTACATCGCTATTTTCTGTTACAGAAAAACTTACATTGTCGTGCTTATAATTATCTTTAACCTTTCCAACTAATGAATGTTTATTCAGGAAAGGAGAACATTCGTTAAAAAAAATAAAGTAAGCGTTTAGGTATCTACGCCCCGACGGTTAAAATTAAATTGTGAGATAAGGAAGTATTTTCTTATGTAAGAATCGCCTTATCCTATGTATTTGTGATTTTATAGTTCCAATTGAATAACCTAATATTTCACTTACTTGTTTATTAGAAAAATTTTCTATTTCTCGGAGGAAAAAGACTACTCTGAATTTTTCAGGTAATTCTTGAATAGATTCATTTATTATTAAACCCAGTTCCTTTTTTAAAAGTATCTCTTCAGGATTACCCAACTTCATACTTAGTAATTCAACCATATCATCATCAAGATTAGCCTCTAAAAGATTATCGAGAGAATAGGAAGTCTTTTTTTTCTTTAATTTTTGAAAGCAAAGATTTATTGCTATCCGATATAGATAGGTAATAAATTTTGCTTCCCCTCTAAACTGAGAAAGAAATCGATAAACCTTGAGGAAAGTTTCTTGTAATAAATCTTCTGCATCTTCTTTATTCTCTAAGATATTATAAATCAGGTGATAAACCCTTGATTCATATCGACCTACTAATTTCTCAAAAGCAGAATTATCCCCTTCAATACTTTTTCTAATTAAAATTGCATCCTCATCTTCTGTAGGCTTTCCCTTTTCCAATTTCTCAAAAGAATTATCCGCATCTAATTCATAATCGTAAATTTCCTTCTCAAACGAAGTAGACATTTTTATCCTTCCCCTCTATATATCTTATCCTTCTTAAAGAAGGTGAATTTCCCCCTATGAGATTTTTATTAGAATAAGGGACACTTATGTTAAGCCTATAGGTATTTTTTATCTGATTTAAGTTCCAAACTTAAATACATTTCAACTCCATCATATAATATTCCCTCCCATTTTCTGGTAATTGGTAACTGGTGAATGGTAATTAGTTACCACTTACCATTTAACCGATTACTTACTTTATAATTTCGTGAAGCCCTATTTTAAGGTAAGATAATTATACCATCTAACCTATAAAATTGTCAAGGAAAAAGTTTAGCAAATTGTAATGCGTCAGTGAAATGGGGGATTCTCCTGAAAGTAGGAAGTAGGAAAGTAGGAAAGTAGGAAAGGGGGAGACATTGCCCCCAGAAGAGGAATACCGTGCACATCCTTTATCCCTTTCCTACTTACCTACTACCTACTTGCCTACTATTTTCATTGCTTTGTCCTCCGCAGGTTAATGTTCATTCCCCCAAATAACTGACGTATTACAGCAAATTGTAATGGGTCAGTGAAATGGCGTATTAACCTGTTTAGATTGGACAAAAATCGAAAATCAAAAACTTATTTAACCATTCCTCTATATTTTATCCCAGAGGCTTCGTAAAGTAGTTAATCAATGATATGCGGTGTAATAAATATCACTATTTCTGTTTCTGCAGATTTAATTTGAGTATTCCGGAAAAGGAATCCTAATAAAGGTATACTTCCTATCACGGGTATCTTGGTAATATTATGTTCCTCTTTTTGTTGAATTAGTCCACCAATAGTAATTGTTTGGCCATTTTTCATCCTGACCATAGTATTTGCAGTTCGCTTACTGATAACCGGATAACCTTCCTTGCCTATTCCCGTGACATCACTTACATCAGGTTCAATAGAAACTGTAATCTCATCATCACTACATATATAAGGGGTAATTTTTAAGGTAATTCCACTTAATACCTTACTAAAACTTGCGGGTTGATAAGCAGTTCCTGGTAGGGAGTAGTATTCTTCCCTACCCATATAGATATTAGCTGTTTTGCCATTTATAGTAAGTATTCGTGGAGTAGCTCTAATCTTTGCTTTTCCTTTCTCAGCTAACATCTTTATGGTAGCCAGAGCTTCTGAGGATACTCCAACACTTAGATAATTCCCTTTTAAGTCCAGTGTAGTAGGTAGAAGTGTAACTTTAGTCTTTCCCCCTTGGAAAGACCAATCTATTCCCAGACTTCTTCTTGCTTGCTCGGATAATTCAGTTACCATCACTTCTACCAGTATTTGTTTAGGTGCAAGGTCAATCTTTTTTATATATTCCTTAATTTCTTCAATAATCTCTGTGGGTGCGGTTACAGTAAGGATATTCTCGCCAGAATCTGTTTTGATATATTTAGCATAATTAGCTGGTAGGAGATTAGATATGGAATCTACTTTTAAGTAACTGGGTTTAATTCGTTCAACTGTAGATAATAGAAGGAATGTGGGGGTAGTAGGGTCAGCCGAGGTAACAAGGTAATAATCTTCTATTTTTTTAAAAAGATATCCAGAAGGGGTAAGGATTCTTTTAAGTGCCTTCTCTAACGGTAGATTATCTAACTCCATAGATACTACTCCTTGAACACTCTCGTCTGCAATAATAGTAACCTGCGACTGGGAAGCTATATCTTGAAGTGCTTGCCTTATATCAGTATCAACAAAGGTATTGGTAATAAGTGGTTCTTTCTCTTCAGACGCAAGTGCAGATTTTTCCTCTTTCTTAATTTCTTCTTGACTCGAACTCCCCACAATTATCTCCTTCTGGAGAGGGATTAAAGGAGAGGTTTCTGTCTCCCTCTGAATGGGGATTAAGGGGGAGGTTCCTTCATCGCCTTCCTTTTGCTCTGTAACTAATTCTTCGGCTACTGATAGTCTTTCTTCAAGTAGTTGCAGATTTGCTATCCTTGCCCAGAATTCCCAACCTTCACCATAGACCTTTATCTGAGTGATTATCTTTGGCTTTGGAGTTAATGAAAGTAGGTTTTCAGAGGTATATGAGTGCCATTCATTCCGTTTTACCATTTCTCCTTTATCTTTATATCTGGGTGTGGAATATAAAAAGCCATGCTTCCATAAGTAGATTTTTCTCTGTTCATCCAAATATTCTACTTCCAGAGTAAGTGGGTAAATCCCACCTTTGAGAAGGGTATCACTCATAAGTGAAGAGTGAATTACCTTTACATCTGTTTTGATAAAAAGTGATGTAGCTCCAGTAGCAACCTCTCTATTTATATCCTGTTTAATCCCTAATTTACCTATGGTTTTTCTGGCTATTTTTCTTTTAAATTGAAGAACATGTGGATACTCTGGGCTATCTTCAACAATATTAATAGTCATAATATTTGCCTTTCCCTGCCGTAGTTCTTCCCACGAATCAAGTCCCGCACTAAAATCGCCATTTCTAAGGAGTGAGGATGTAGAAACTGGACCAGGATAAGAGTTATTCACTATAGTTAAAAAGATAGCCATTCCCCAAAAAATCACCTTTTTATATTTCATTATGCTACTATAATATCATTAAGTTTTAATGTTTGTCAACAAAATTCTTTGCCCCTTTCTCTTAAAATTTTATTGACAGAACATAATGAATTATGATATATTGGTAGTAGAGAGAGGGAAGAGGCTTGTTTTCTTTACTCTCTACTTTCTAATTCCAAAGGAGGTTATTAAAGAAGATGAGAGGAATTAAGATTACAATACTTATTTTGTGGATTATTAGTTTAGGAGGGAAAGAATCTTTTGCCTGGAAACTTGGTTTTGACCCATTTGCTACTGAAATTAAAGGTTCCCCAGGAACATCAAGGACATTTGAGATTAACATCTTTATTTCAGATAAAAAAGAGGCAAAAGTAAAAATATATCCCACTGATATTACTATTGAAAGAAATGGGGAATTTAGATATCCTCCATCTGGTATGTCAAAATATTCATGCGCAAAATGGATAAAACTACAACCAGAAGGTGAGATGATTATAAAAGAGAATGAGAAAAAGAAGATTTTATGTAAAGTCACCATACCACGGGGAATACCAATTGGCGAAAGGTATGCCGCAATTATGTGCGAAACCCTACCAGAGAAAACGGCTAAAGGTGGGATTACGGCACATTATCGAATAGCATCTATTGTCTATCTGACGGTTGGAATTAGAGGATTTACAGAAAAAATCAATATCTTGAATACGGATATGACAAAAGAAAAAGAAAATACAATCTTTACCATAACCGTAGAGAATAAAGGTAATATTCGTCTGGTTCCAGATAAAGGAATATTATATATCAAGAGTGGTCGAGGAAGAATAATTACCCAAACTCCAATTACTGCTGATACTTACACTATGTTTCCCGAGGATATACGAGATTTTAAGGCAGTAATTAACCAGAAGTTGCCTGATGGCAATTATACCGCTGAGATTAAAATCCCTTATGGTCAAGAAAAATATGGTAGAAGAAAGATGTTAATGAGCAAAACTCCAGTTATGGTAAAAAATGGTGTCTTAGTCAAAGGAGTAGGTGAAGAAAAGAGTGAAGAATACCTTAGTTTCTACCCACTTCCTACTGCCATTAATGAGAAAGTTATGCCACAAGGGTTTCGAAGTAGAGTAATCCAATTATTTAATACCGAGAATATCCCTATTGATATACGGGTAGAATTAAGAGATGCATTTATTGATGAGAAGGGACGGATTATCTATTTAGAGCCAGGCACTACTTCATATTCCTGCGTAAATTGCCTTAAAGTGAATCCTTCATCCTTTACTATTCCCGCTAATGAACAAAAGGTTGTAAAATATAATATCTCCGTACCTAAAGAGGAACGGGGAGGGAAATATGGAGCGATTTTGTTTATTGCCTCTTCTGGCGATAAACGAGGGGAGGCGATTGTACCCATTGGCATAATTATTCCCAATACTTTGCAAGAGAATCTCATTCTTAACGATTTAAAAATCTTACCAAATCTCAAGGAGTTAAAGGTGTCATTCAACCTTACGAATGCTGGGAATGTAAGCCTTCAACCTACGGGTAAAGTTGTAGTTCAGGAAAGACATGGAGAAAAAGTGGCTGAGATATTACTTCCTGAAGGGATATTAATCTTACCTCAAGGAACTCACAAGATAGATTTACTACAACCTCATAATCTTGAGCCCGGTGAATATATTGCCATATTTGAGATTAGCTATGGAGAGAAGAAATCTATCGAAGAGAAAAGGAGTTTCTTGATCAAGAGATAAGAATCAAAAACCTACTGGTCTGCCACAATAGATAAAGCTCCCTTAATTATAATCGTTTAGTTGGTGTGAAAGACTTCTGCAAAATGAGAATTTTTGCTTTATTTGTCATTCCTGCGTTCTTTGTGTCATTTCTGCATCCTGTCAATTTAAAAACCTGCTAAAAATTTATTGACAAAGATAGAAGTTTAGTATATACTTATAGATGATGAAGAAGAAATGGCATCCGTATTTCTCAAATGTATTAAAACATCTACTCGAACCTAAAGGATTTAGCGTTGAAACAGAGGTTGAGGTTGGCAAAATGCCATTAAGGATAGATATTGTGGTCATTAAAAAGGGCAAGGATGCGGATGTTAAATCTTTACCTCTTGTATTCCAATCATTTACTGATTATAATATTATTGAATATAAATCACCTGGGGATAGATTCACCCGGAATGATTTTGACCGATTATTTGCTTATGTGCTATTATTTAAGATAAAAGAGAATATAGAATGGCGAAGCCAAATAAATGTTTATGCACTTTTAAGCGGTGGTATAAAAAGGATAGAGGATTATATTCGTGGTAATGGACATAAACTGGCAAAGATAAAGGAAGGGCTTTATTTTGCGGATTTTGGGTTTAATTTTTATTTAATTCAGCTGGATAGGTTAGAGGTGACTCCTGAAAACTATGGACTAATTCTTTTTACTTCAGGAGAATCCATTAGGGAATTAGCCAGGGGAATAGGTAGTAAAAGGGAAGATATATTAGAGGTAGAGTTAGTAGAGTTAATAGAAACAGGGTTGTATCTACATCCTGAGGAATTCAAGGAGGAGGTGAAATTAATGCCACAGACATTAGCGGATAGACCAGATATAATTGGTGAACTGGCAGATATAGTTGGAGTTGATAAGTTTATCCAGGGTATTGGTAAGGAGAGGTTACTTCGGAGTGTGGACAAATTTGTGCAAGGGATTGGAGAGGAGAAGGTAATTCGTAGCATTGGGGAAAAAGAGGTAATTCGTAGCATTGGTGAAAAAGAGGTAATTCGCAGCATTGGCGAAAAGGAGGTAATCCGTAGCATTGGGGAAAAAGAGGTAATTCGCAGCATTGGCGAAAAGGAGGTAATCCGTAGCATTGGAGAAAAAGAGGTAATCCGTAGCATTGGGGAAGAGAAAATACAAAGAGATCTTATAAAACTTCTTGGTAAGGAAAAGATAAAGAAGATGTTAGAGGAAAATTAAGCGAATTAGTAAATTAAACAAATTA
>JBFLXS010000202.1 GCA_040755795.1 bacterium
GCTATGAAGTCGTGGAAACTCAACTACCTGCTTTACTCACAGTCGTCAAAGAGATTAATGAACCAAGACTCCCTTCATTACGAGGCAAATTAACCTCTAAAAAGAAAGAAATTATTAAGTGGGGTGCGCAAGAACTTGATGTTAACCCGGATGATGTTGGACTGACGGGCTCTCCCACTCGAGTAATTCGCACATTTACCCCGCCACCTCGAAAAGATAGAAAAATCCTCCATGGTGAGGTTAAAGATATAGTCAAAGAATTAGCCTGTGAATTGAAACAGAGAAAGATAGTATGAAATAGTGGACAGTGAACAATAGATATACTTTAGAGAGGCATATTTTGTGATTTCCTGTGACTATCAACTCAGGTTATCGGTTATCAGTTATCGGTTATCAGGTTATCGGTAAAGAGCAAGCAGTAGCCTGGTATTTCAAATTACCGATTACTTTAAATAATCACAATTTATACCTCACTGGAGTATAGTAATCAGTGAGTAGAGGTGTAGTAAGTGGTAACTAATTACCAGTTACCAGTTACCAATTACCAGTTACCAGTTACCAATTACCAGTTACCAGTTACCAATTACCAAAATAAGAAGGAGGGATTTTAAAATGACCAGGATTAAAGTATGTGGGATAACAAGTAAAACAGATGCCTTTATGTGTATTGATGCTGGTGTAGATATTTTAGGATTTGTTTTTGTAGGGGAGTCGCCGAGAAAAATTGCACCTGAAGAGGCTCAGCGTATTATAAATGACATACCATCTTTTGTTATCACGGTGGGTATATTTGTGAATAGACCAGAAAATGAAGTTGTCAAAATTGCCGACTTATGTAAATTAGATAGATTACAACTTCATGGGGAAGAATCTCCTCAATATTGTGCTTCTTTTAATCGTAAGATAATCAAGGCATTTAGAATTAGAAGTAGTGATGACCTCACTGTTATCCCTGGGTATAAGGTTTCGGGATATTTAGTGGATAGCTATGAAGAAGAGCGCGCTGGTGGAACTGGTAGAACATTTGAATGGAGTTTAGCCCAGGAGGCAACTAAATTCGGACCGATTATCCTGGCAGGTGGACTTACTCCTGAAAATGTCAATCGGGCTATATCCATCGTTCGTCCTTATGCCGTTGATGTAAGCACGGGCGTAGAGGAAAAAGATACACCAGGGAAGAAAAATAAAATAAAATTAACCGAATTCATTAGACAGGTTCAAAATGCTGATAGTGATATTATTATCGCTGATAAGGCAAAAAAACTATTTGAATGGGAAGGGGAAGAAGTAAAAGAGAAAAAAGGTGGATTTCTGTTTTGGAAGAAAAAGTAACGAGGATACGGAAGTCCGAACTTATTCGGGTAAAGAGGAATAGTAAACATTCAGCCACAGAGGCACAGAGAACACAGAGGTAATATATAACTACGAATGAACACAAATACAAAAAAATTTGTAGTACGAGGCTTTAGCCTCGCTTCTGGCAAACCAAAAGGCGAACCTAAAGATTCGCACTACATTTATGGGATGTCAGAGGTTAATTCGTGTGCATTTATGGTTAATTTCCTTAATTCTCTGTGAACTCTGTGCCTCTGTGGCTATATCCCTGAACGGTTACGAGGAATAAAGCAATGTTACCAGACAAATATGGACATTTCAAATCTAAGGATAATTTTTTTGGGGGAAAGTTTGTCCCTGAAACCTTGATGTCTGCATTAGAAGAATTAGAGTCAAATTATCTTAAGACTAAAAATGACACTGAATTCCAGACTCAACTTGACTACTACCTGAAGGTTTATGCAGGCAGACCAACACCATTATATTTTGCTCAAAGGCTAACAGAAAAATTTAACTCTGCAAAAATTTATTTAAAGCGAGAGGATTTATGTCACACTGGCGCTCATAAGATAAATAATACCTTAGGACAGGTGCTTCTGGCTAAATACATGGGGAAGCCACGCGTCATTGCAGAAACTGGGGCAGGACAACATGGTGTAGCCACAGCAACGGCAGCCGCTATGTTTGGACTACAATGTGAAGTTTATATGGGGACCGAGGATGTCCACCGCCAGGCATTAAATGTCTTTCGGATGAAACTCTTAGGGGCTAAAGTTCATCCAGTAGAATCAGGAAGTAAAACCTTAAAAGATGCCATCAATGAGGCTATCCGTGATTGGGTCACAAATGTTAGAACAACCCATTATGTCATAGGCTCGGTCGTTGGACCTCATCCATACCCAATGATGGTGCGGGATTTTCAAGCAATAATTGGTCAGGAAACCAGACAACAAATCCTTAAATTAGAAGGTCGCCTGCCAGATTATCTATTAGCCTGCGTTGGTGGTGGAAGTAATTCGATAGGTCTATTTTACCCGTTTTTTAAAGATAAAAAGGTGAAGTTTATAGGCATTGAAGCCGCCGGGAAAGGACTTAATACAGAATTTCATGCCGCATCATTGCAAGCAGGTAGCCCTGGTGTTTTACATGGTAGCCTCTCTTATGTGCTTCAGGATAAAGATGGTCAGATTACTCCAACTCACTCTGTCTCTGCAGGATTAGATTATCCAGGGGTAGGGCCAGAACATAGCTACTACAAAGAGACTGGTAGAGCAGAATATGTTGGAGTGACAGATGATGAGGCACTGGAGTCATTCCAGATTTTAGCCCAAACAGAAGGAATAATTCCAGCATTAGAATCTGCTCACGCCATTGCCTATGCAAAAAAATTAGCCCAAAGACTAAATAAGGATGAGATTATTGTAATTAATCTGTCTGGTCGGGGAGATAAAGATGTAGAAACAGTATCAAAAATATTAAATGAGGAGGTGGATTAAAATGGAGGTATTAGGGTTAATATTAGGAATGTTAGGGTTGATTTTTACTTATATCTGGAGAGTTAATGGTAAACTCCAGAAAGAGATGATGCAAGCATTGGGGAAGATTGAAGAAGGTGCGGTGAAAATTGAAGAAACACAAAGAGATATAGTTCAAATGCTTCTTGAACACACAAGAATTTTGGACAGGATGGAAAGAAAAATGGCTGCCTGAGAGTATATGTCAGGTTAAGGTTTTATAGGCTTTCACGAAATTAAAAGCAAGTAATTGGTTAAATGGTAACTGGTGATTGGTAACTAATTACCATTCACCAGTTACCATTTACCAAATATAACGGTATTTAATTACCATTCACCAGTTACCATTTACCAAATATAACGGTATTTAATTACCATTCACCAGTTACCATTTACCAAATATAACGGTATTTAATTACCATTCACCAGTTACCATTTACCAAAGGATAAGGAGACAAAAGATTGAGCAATAGGATTGACTTAAAATTTCAAGAACTTAAGGCAAAAAAACAGAAGGCATTAATTACATTCATTACGGCAGGTGACCCCAGTCTTGAACGGACTTATGAATTAGTGCTCAAATTAGAAAAAAGTGGGGCAGATATAATTGAACTTGGCGTGCCTTTCTCCGACCCATTAGCGGATGGCCCGGTAATTCAAGCCTCATCAGAACGGGCATTGAATAACAAAACATCTCTGACAAAGGTACTGGATTTAGTCAAAGTCCTTCGCAACATTTCTCAGATTCCCATCGTGTTACTTAGTTATTATAACCTTATTTATAAGTACGGGGTATCTCAATTTGTCAAAGATGCAAGTTTTGTTGGTGTAGATGGTGTGATTATCCCTGATTTACCACCAGAAGAGGCAGAAGAATTGAGAGATGAAGCTCAATCAAAAAACTTAGCCACTATATTTTTGTTAGCACCGACAAGCACATCAAAGAGAATAAAATTGATTAGTCGAACATCCAGCGGATTTATCTATTATGTTTCCTTAACAGGAATAACAGGTATGCGTGAAAAATTAGAAGGAACATTAGAAGATGTTTTAAGGCAAATTCGACTAATAACGAATAAACCTATTGCCGTGGGATTTGGCATATCAACAAAAGAGCATGTGCATAAGGTTACCTCGATAGCAGATGCCGCTATTGTCGGCAGTGCAATCGTTAATCTTATAGCTAAACATGAAAAAAACCCCAATCTGGTCAATCTCGTAGGCGATTTTGTCTCAAACTTATCTTCCGGGAAATATCAATAAAATGATTGTTATCTTTGTATCATTTTTTATAATCCTAACTAATCTTTTCTTATTAGCATTTACACTTTTAGAAAAGAGAAGTAGTCTCAGAACAACTTACTCATCTCTTCTATCTACCTTAACCCTCTGGATTTTGGGTTTTGGGACATCATCACTTTTTTTAGATGAAACCAATGTTCTTATCTGGCTAAGATGTTCTTATACAGGACTTATATTCTTTCCTGTCATCTTCTTCCATTTTGTCCTATCGTTAACTATGAACCATTCTAAATTCCCTACTATATTAAAGCAAGCGGGATATTCCCTCAGTCTAATATTTGGTATTTTAAATCTCTTAGGTGGACTTATTCAAGGAGTAATCTTTAAAGACGGCTTTTATTATCCAGATATTGGGGTGTTCTATTACTATTATGGAATATATTTTATCCTTTTTATCTTGTATGGAAATTGGTTGTTATATCAAAGATATAACAAGACTAAAAGTGTTATAGAAAAGGAAAGGTTAAAATATTTACTCATAGGAAGTTGTTGTGGAATATTAAGCAGTCTCTCCAATATGGGCATTGATTTTTTTAAAATGCTATATTTAGTAGAATATTTGACCATTGTCATTTTTAACTTGTTCATAAATTATGTCTGTATCAAGTATAAATTAATAGAATTAAATATATTTATAAGGCGAGAACATCTCCATTACCTGACATCAACTATTTTAGTCGGACTAATTGCTTTTATTATTTTAGTTGGACAGAGATTATTTCCATCTAATTTTTTTCTATTAAGCATAATACTGGCTATTGGTTTTGGCTTAAGTTTTCATTTAGCCAGTAGAACAATTAGCCAATTTATAGAAAGGCGATTTTTTAAAGAAACATTCGATAAAAAAGAGTTCCTGAAAAGATTTTCTCAAAATATTACCTCTACATTTGATAAAAATTTGCTTCTTCCATCAATACTTGATGTTCTGGTAAATATTATGGAGATTAAAACAGCCTCGATAATACTTTATTCCCCGGATGAGGAAGAATGTAAAGTAGATTTTGATATGGGATTAAATGAAACCAGGAGGCGTAAGGCGATATTCTCAAAAACAAAAGGGATGATTAAATGGTTTAGTGAGAATAAAAAAATACTTCTAAAAGAGAATCTACGATTAGACCCCAGATTTGAAAATGTCTTTCAAGATATAGAAAATGACCTTGAAAAGGTAGATAGTATCTTAGCCATACCGCTGGTTGGGAAAGAAGGGTTAAGGGGGGTAGTTTGTTTAGGTGAGAAAGAAAATTTGCATGGATATAATGATGAGGATATAGCCTTTCTGAATACATTTTGTGACGAAACTACGGTCGCCCTTGAAAATACATTTTTGTATGAAGAGAAGATGAAATATTTTTTAAATACCATTTTGACTTTATTATTCACGATAGAGGCAAAAGATAAATATACTAAAGGACATTGTGAAAATGTAGGGCGATATGCCGCAATCGTGGCACAGGCACTTGGACTTTCTCCCACAGAAGTAGAAAATATTAAAATTGGTGGTTATCTCCATGATATTGGTAAAATTGGTATTGATGACAAAATTCTACTTAAACCAGGACGACTTACAGAGGATGAATTCGAACAAATTAAAAAACACCCGGAGATTGGCGTGAAAATATTAGAAGCAATTAATCTCCCAGGAGATATTATCGATGCCGTTAAACACCACCATGAACGAATTAGTGGAGATGGCTACCCAAACTCCTTAACCAAAGATGGAGAACCTCCTTTGCCTTTAGCCGCCTCTATTATTGGTATCGTAGATTCTTATGAGGCAATGACATCTGATAGACCTTATCGAAAGGCATTTAGTAAACAAGATACCCTTCTTGAATTAGAAAGAGGAAGTGGGAAATTGTATGACCCTAAAATAGTTGAGGTGTTTATTAAATTAGTCAAGGAAGGAAAGATATGAAAAACGATAAGATTACCTGGATATTTTTTATCTTACTTTTAACCGGCGTAATAGGTGGAATATTTAACCTCCTTCGATTATCCCAGTTCCCGATAAAAAAAAGAGAGGTTACGGTTAAAGAAAAAATAAAACTCGAAAAACAACTTCAACCACTTCCGACTAAAATTAAACCTGTTTACCAAAAACCAATTCCTGCTCAACCATCTAAACCGAATAAATTTGGAACTATTAGTATCTTAAGCTCTCCAGCCGGAGCAAAGATATATCTTGATGCTATCCTGCAAACTAAAAGGACACCAATGGTTTCTAAAATTAAAACAGGGACACATCAGATAAAATTGGTTAAAAATGGTTATCAACCATATCAATCAGAAATAATAATAAAACAAGGATTAACAACCTGCATAAATGCTAAATTAGAATTATCTCTGGCAAGTGTATTTATTAGCTCAACTCCTCCAGGGGCAACTGTTTTTGTCAATAATGAAAAAAAAGGGATAACTCCTTTAACGATTTCTCCCCTAATCCCCTGGCAACCTTACCAACTACAACTTAGTTTATCTAAATATAATGATTGGTCAGCTAATATATTTGTTGAACCAGGAGAAGAGACAAAGATGGAAGTAAGATTAAAACCCAAACCTGAAGGTTTTATTTATGTAACATCTATTCCTTCAGGGGCTATGGTATATTTAGACGATGAATTAATTGGTAAGACACCCGTGCGGGAATTGACAGTCAGGGTTGGAAATCATACACTCAAAGTCAACAAAGAAGGATTCTTTTCTGCAATAAAAAAAGTTAATGTGCCAGTGGCTGAAAGTGTTTTTGTTAATTTTGAATTAACATCGGAGAGTAGTAATCAGTAAAGAAAATTTTCAATACTAAATAAAACTATCTACTCAGCAATTCTCGGTGAAAATAAGAAATGGGTATTTATGAGGGTTTTTCGGGATTATGAAATATATTTTTCGTAAAGATTTTTGTTTTTTGAAAAAAATATAGACTTTTTATCTTAAATGTGGTATA
>JBFLXS010000203.1 GCA_040755795.1 bacterium
AAATTTGATTGACATAATCTTAATTTTTTGGTAGAATATAATATAAGAGGTGCTAAATGTCAAAGGCTTCTAAATTGGATGATGTGATAAATTGTTTCGATAGCCAGAAACCCCTGTGTCCAAAAGATGATCCCTGGTATGTGGAGACAGAACGAAAGGAGATTGAGATAATCAAAGATGACCTTCTGACCACTAACCGGGGGCTAAAATTTCTCCTTGGTGGACATCCGGGCAATGGTAAGTCAACTGAACTGAACAAGATTGACTATGATGAAGCAATTAATGCAAAGTATTTAGTGGTTAAATACAGCGCCAATGAAGTGCTTGATATTAATGATATAGATATTATTGACTTTTTGCTCACTATGACCTTTAAGATTTTAGAGAAGGCAGAAGAAACAAACACTACTCTGCCGGGATATTTGCAAGAGCGTTTAAAAGAGATGGAGGGCTATTTCACCGACAAGTTGCAAATCGAAAAGACTACTACAGAAGCAAGAAATGGTGAAATTGGAGGGGGCGTAGAGGCAAACACGGGTTTCAAATTCCCTTTTGTAAGACTGGGTGCTGACTTTTTCGCAAAAGTACGACTGCAGTCTGAAACACGCAAACAGATTCGTGAATTTTACAGGGTTAAGGTTACTGACCTGCGTAATTTAGTCAACGATATTATCCTTAATATCAAACTATCAATTACACCACGTGATATATTGCTGATTATAGACGATCTGGACAAGACTGGTCCCACACAGGCAGAAAAACTTTTCTTTGAAGAGGGAAATATTATTGGCGATATTAAGTGCAGCGCCTTGCTTACTATTCCTATCTCAATGATTTATTCACCAAAGAGTGCGGTGATTGTTAGCAAGATTGGGCGGCAAAAGGTCCTGCGTAATCTGAGGTTGAAAGATAGAGATGGCAAAGAAGATGAAAAAACTGCAAAACATAGAGAAACCCTGCGACAGCTTGTGTTTAAGCGGATGGAAGAGGATTTGATTGAAGACAATGCCTTGAATATGGCTGTAGATGCCAGTGGGGGTGTGTTCCGTACCTTAATTGACCTTATTGCCTCTGCCTCAAGTTATTCAAGGGTCCAGGGCGGTAAAAAGATTGATACTGTTGACATGGAAACAGCTATCAATGAAGAGCGGGCAAATAAAAAGCGTGCCCTTAACCGTACTTATTATGATATATTGCTTGAAATATATGACCACAAGAGACTCCTCAGCCCGGATAGGGTAGAAGCTTTAGAATTATTCCATTCCCTGTTTGCCCTCGAATATATGAATGGTGATGAATGGTGCGATATCCATCCTTTGTTAATATCAGATGTAGAAGAATATAGGAAGATTAAACAAAATGAAAAAGCCTGATAAAACAGTTGTCTTTCGTAAAAAGGATGAACTTCAGATTCCCCGCCTCTTTCATCAACTCCGCCTTTTTAAAAACCGGGGCTGCCTTTTTTTTATTAGTTGTGAAACTTCGGATGTAGAAAATGAACTGGCTGAGAGAATTGCAAAAGAGATGGCCAGGGAGTTTGATTGCTATTCTATCTTTTTGTCGCCAACCATAATTGACCCCTTTGCCAAAATTGAGCAGTACTTTTTAGCCAATCCCAAACCCTCTTTGAAGCCTGTCTTTTTAATCCGGGATATTGTCTCTATCAGGGAAGATGAGCCGAGCCTTAGCCGGTTTCTGCAGGGGATAAACCTTAACCGAGATAAAATCGGTCAGCAAAATCTCAGTCTGATATTCTTCGTAGATGATTCGCTCTTAAACCTGGTTATCTTTAAAGCCCCGGATTTTTATACATTTAAGTCAGGTGTCTTCCGATTTGGAGATGAGGCAAAGGTTCGCCGGGAAATTGCTCAAAAGGCAGAAGAACCTTCGGAAAATGAGCAGAGGCTTGCCTCTCTGACAGAAACCTTCAGAACCCAGGCAGAGGCGTTATCTGAAGAAGCAAAGGCTGACCTGGCTTTTGACATTGGCTACCTTCACCAGGAACTCTCAAATTTCCAGGATGCGCTAAGGTATTATGAAACAGCCCTGCCACTGTTTAGAAAAGCTAAAAATTACAGAAATGAAGCAGCAGTCATTGGCAATATCGGCATAGTTTATCGCAATATGGGGGAATTGGAACAGGCGTTGAAATACTTCAAGCAAGCTCTTGAGCTCCATAAGCAGATAGGGTATCTGCAGGGAGAGGCTAATCAACTGGGCAATATCGGCCTGGTTTATAGCGATATGGGGGAATTAGACCAGGCGTTGAAATACCATAAGCAAGCTCTTGAGATAGATAAGCAGATAGGGTATCTGCAGGGAGAGGCTTCTGACCTGAGCAATATCGGCCTGGTTTATCGCGATATGGGGGAATTGGAACAGGCGTTGAAATACTTCAAGCAGGCTCTTGAGATAGATAAGCAGATAGGGTATCTGCAGGGAGAGGCTTCTGACCTGGGCAATATCGGCATAGTTTATCGCGATATGGGGGAATTGGAACAGGCGTTGAAATACCATAAGCAGGCTCTTGAGATAGATAAGCAGATAGGGTATCTGCAGGGAGAGGCTTCTGACCTGGGCAATATCGGCCTGGTTTATCGCGATACGGGGGAATTGGAACAGGCGTTGAAATACCATAAGCAGGCTCTTGAGCTCCATAAGCAGATAGGGTATCTGCAGGGAGAGGCTTCTGACCTGGGCAATATCGGCCTGGTTTATAGCGATATGGGGGAATTGGAACAGGCGTTGAAATACCATAAGCAGGCTCTTGAGCTCCATAAGCAGATAGGGTATCTGCAGGGAGAGGCTAATCAACTGGGCAATATCGGCCTGGTTTATCGCGATATGGGGGAATTGGAACAGGCGTTGAAATACCTAAAGCAGGCTCTTGAGCTCCATAAGCAGATAGGGTATCTGCAGGGAGAGGCTAATCAACTGGGCAATATCGGCCTGGTTTATCGCGATATGGGGGAATTGGAACAGGCGTTGAAATACCATAAGCAGGCTCTTGAGCTCCATAAGCAGATAGGGTATCTGCAGGGAGAGGCTTCTGACCTGGGCAATATCGGCCTGGTTTATCGCGCTATGGGGGAATTGGACCAGGCGTTGAAATACCATAAGCAGGCTCTTGAGATAGATAAGCAGATAGGGTATCTGCAGGGAGAGGCTTCTGACCTGGGCAATATTGGCCTGGTTTATCGCGATATGGGGGAATTGGACCAGGCGTTGAAATACCATAAGCAGGCTCTTGAGATAGATAAGCAGATAGGGTATCTGCAGGGAGAGGCTAATCAACTGGGGTAACCGTTCAGGGATATAGCCACAGAGTCACAGAGAACACAGAGGGAATATATAACTACGAATGAACACGAATAATAAAAAGATTTGTAGTGCGAGGCTTTAGCCTCGCTTCTGGCAAGCAGGAAAGCGAACTTAAAGGTTCGCACTACATTTATGGGATGTCAGAGCTTAATTCGTATCCTTATGTGGCTAATTTCCTTAATTCTCTGTGAACTCTGTGCCTCTGTGGCTGAACGGTTACGAAAACTTTTTCTTGCATTCTTCAAGGATAATATGGTATAATTCATAGATATGAAACTTATTGTTGGATTAGGGAATCCGGGATTAGATTATGCCCAAACAAGGCATAATGTTGGATTTAAGGTCATCAATAGCCTGGCTAAATTGAATAAGATTGAACTTAAAGGAAGAAAATATAAATCACGAATGGGACAGAACAACGAGGTCATCCTGGCTAAACCAATGACCTATGTTAATCTTAGCGGTGAGGCAGTTGAATTGTTAATCCGTCATTTTCAAATTAACCTTGCAGATTTAGTGGTCATATACGATGATATAAACCTACCTGTGGGTAAAATCAGGATTCGCAAAGAAGGTAGTGCCGGCGGACATAATGGAATGAAATCCATCATTGAAAAATTAGGTAGTCAACAATTCCCTCGAATCCGCGTAGGTATCGGTTCACCACCTCCTGAAATCGAATTTCGGCACTATGTTCTTTCTAATTGGACACCACAAGAAAAAGAAATAATCGAAGAGGCAATAAAAAGAGTTGCTCAGGCTACAATGTGTATCATTGAAGAAGGAATTGATATAGCCATGAATAAGTTTAATTAGGAGTTAGGATTTATGTTTGAAGAATTAGATATACTCAAGAAAAAATTGGATAATTATCGTCCCATAGATTCTAATAAAATGCTCGCTGTCCAGGAAAAGTTAAGGATTGAATGGACATACAATAGCAACGCTATTGAAGGTAATACCTTATCATTATCTGAAACTGCTTTTTTCCTGCGAGAAGGACTAACCTCTAAAGGAAAACCCTTTTCAGAATACCTTGAGGCAAAAAATCATGCTGAGGCAATTGATTATCTTAATGATGTTATCAAGAAAAAAATATCGTTGACTGAAGGATTAATTAAGGAATTTCATGCATTAATAATGAAGGATACTGAATATATTTGGATAGGACCTCCTCACAATAGGGTAAAAAAGAAGATTGAGCCAGGAAAATATAAGTATGATAATAACCATGTGATTAAACTTGATGGGACAATACATTATTTTTGTGATTATCTCCAGGTACCAGGAGAGATGGAGAGATTGCTCCAATGGTATAATGAGAATAAAGATAAACTACATCCCGTAAAATTATCAGCTATCTTTCACCATAAATTAGTGGCTATACATCCTTTTACTGATGGTAATGGACGGGTCGGTAGGTTAATCCTCAACACTATCCTTATACAAGAAAGCTATACGCCGGCTATCATAAAAATGGAAGACCGCCAGGAGTATTATCAGGCGTTGGATGAGGCTGATAAAGGAGACGATACACACTTTATCGAAATGGTAGAACGAGAAGTAACCAATACAATAACTCTGATGCTTAATGTGATTGAAGGAAAAGAGGCATTCAGTAAGGAGGATCTGAAGAGAAGATTGGGGATATTTGAAGAAAAGATTGAGAAATTGGATAAAGACATTGGCATTGTTTCTAAAGGAGTGGATGAAGAAAAGAGAAAATACTGTTTCCAACAGATTTACTCATTCTTAAACAATCTGGCTGACGAAATAATAAGAGAGTATAAATCAGAAGAAAAGAAGTTTGTGCTTACGCAGGCCAGTGGTGCATCTCGATTATTACATGAAATGCCTGAAATCAAACAATACTTAGAAAATAAAAACATAATCATACCCTTTGAGATAGACGAGACAAATATTGTAATAATTGAATTAGTTCCAAAACGAAGATATATCCCTCAAGGTATGCTAATTTTTGCCGTTGTACCTACAAGATTTACCATAGATATTGTTTCTACTATCTCTATATCCAGATTAGAACAAGATAAGGATATTTGTGGTAAACCTCAAGTTATCAATTCTATTCATGGTGGTGTGTTATGGGAAAACTGGAATAAAAGAGCATTAGAAGACTTTTTTGTCGAGGTATTTAATGAGTTCTTAAAGCAAATTGAATTAGAAATAGAAAAAAGGAGAATTTCGCTATGATGAAAAATTTACTCTTACTCGGGTTTATTCTTGGTCTAAGTAGCTGTGCTCATACGCCAATACGCACTCTACCAGAACATATTACTTCTATTTCTATCCCTATCTTTACTAATCAGACATTTCAATATGGGTTAGAAGAGATTATCACGAATATGGTCATAGAGGAATTTATCCGTGATGGCAGATTAAATGTTGTGGATAAAAAATTGGCTCAGGCTGAATTAAAAGGGGAAATTAACCACTTCGAGAGAATCCCTTTTTCCTACGACAAAGAAGGTAATATTGCTAAATACAAGATAACTATTGGGGTAAGTTTTGGACTTACGGACTTAACTGAGAATAAACCTTTGTGGGATGAAGAATGGGAGGAAACAATATTGTATATTCCGTCCACTTCACCTTATAGACCAGGGGATTTTGACATTACCTCTGAACAAGAGGCAATTTATAAAGCCCTTTCAAAAATCGCATATTATCTCGTGAGCATAACAATTAAAAGATAAGTAATGCTGAACGGGGACGATAAAATGGTAGACTTAAATGAGTTCTGAAGAATATCGACCAATAAATTATCAAACTATTCTTGTATGGCTTAATCAAAGAAAGATAGCCCAAACCTACCTATTTTTAGGAGAAGAGGAATATCAAAAAGAAGAAATCATCGCGCGATTAAAAAAGATTACTTTCCCTACATCAGAATCTATGGAATTTAACTATGATATTTTTTATGGAGACCAAACAGATGCCTCAACTATCATTGGTGTAGCCAACAGTTTCCCAATGTTGCATAATTGGCGGATGATTGTGGTGAAAAATGTTGATTCTTTATCTAACCAGGGTAAAAACTTACTGGCTACTTATGCGGAAAATCCAGCCCCTTTTACGCGACTTATCCTTTTAGCCAATGAATTGCAACCCCAACATTCACTTTACAAAACAGTGGTTAACAAAGGCACAATCGTTGTTTTCTATCCGCTCTTTGATAAGCAAGCCCTAACATGGATTCAATCACAAAGTTACCAGCGAGGGAAAAAGACAATTTCTACTCAAGCCGCTAACTTACTTATCCAACGAGCTGGCACTAATCTTAATATTTTAAATACAGAATTGGATAAATTACTTCTTTATGTCGCAAATAAACCAACAATTGAAGAGAATGATATTCTGAAGGCATCTTTAGGCTTTCATGAGGAAAATGTCTTTTCTTTAATAAATGCTATTGGCTATCGAAAAAAGGCTCAATCATTAGCGATTTTCAAACAACTCTGCAATCAGGGGGAGGAACTTTTACCTATTTTGTATCTGATTACAAGGCATTTCAGACTTCTCTGGCAGGCAAAAGAGCTTCAAGAACAAGGTAAAATCCTGACACAAATAGCCCAAATTTTGAATATAAAGTTCAAAAAACAACAAACTGCTATCTGGGAACAGATAAAATTATTCTCATATGAAGAATTAAGACAGATATTTGAATTACTTCTCCAAACTGATTTAAGCCTTAAATCCTGCGATTACAGAACCCATCCATTAGTTATAGAATTACTTATTTTTAAAACCTGTAAA
>JBFLXS010000204.1 GCA_040755795.1 bacterium
GGTCTGACAGAAGAAGAGGCATATCTTAAGATTCAACGCTACTCAATGGATAAACGCATATCTCTTCGAGAAGTCGCAGAGGCAATTATTTTAACACAAGAGATGAAAAGAAAGAAATGAGGCGCCAGCCAGGTATTATGAAAGAAAAAATCAGTTTAGAACAATGTATTGAAGAACTTGAGGATATGTTCCTCCGTGAAAAGGAAGAGTATCTTTACGAATTTATTCTTCAAGCACTTGAAATAGTAGATAGTAGTCAGTCAGTAAAAAAACAGAAAGTAAACGAAAGGGACAAAGTTTAAGATGCGAGAACTCAAACCGGAGATTGTAGTTTTTTGCTGCCATAACTCCATCCCAAAAGCAGTTAATCTTGAAGAGGTACAAAAAAGAACCAACCTCAAACTAATCAAAATGCCCTGCTCAGGGAAAGTAGAGGTATTATACTTGCTTAAGGCATTGGAGTCTGGAGCTGACGGGGTGCTGGTAGCTGGGTGTTTGGATGGTATCTGTCAGTCCCTGGAGGGCAATCTGCGAGCTAAAACAAGGGTTTCCCAGGCTAAGAAATACCTGGAGGAGATTGGGATTGGACAGGAGCGGCTTCAGATAAGCCAGTTGGATTCATCCAGTCAACAAGCCCTGGTTGAGGCTGTAAACAGGCTGGTGGAGCAAATTAATGATTTAGGACCGAATCCACTGAGTAAGATTTGCTAATTGTTAATTGAGGAGATTAAGATGCCTGAGAAGTATCATATCGAGGTAAAACCAACATCACCAAGATGGACACCTGTGGGTAAGATTTCTGCGATTGAAAAAGACGGCTGTTTTGGCTGTGCCAGATGTGCTAAGAAGTCTTGTGTTTATGATATCTATCGCAACCGTAAGTTTGATTCTAAACAGATGTGTGATACCATTGATTATCTGTGTAAGATGTGTTTTCGTTGTGTGCAGGAATGTAAGGGCAGAATCCTTTCACGAGCAGTAAATCCAGAGTTTTTGCAACTTGGAGACCAATACTGGAAACCGAATATAATTGCTACTATCTGGTATCAGGCAGAGACAGGTAAGATTCCAGTTTCAGGGGCAGGCTATCGAGGACCTTTTTCAGGGCCTGGATTTGATTCGATGTGGACGGATATGTCTGAAATTGTGCGTCCAACCCGTGATGGGATTCACGGCAGAGAATACATCAGCACCTCAATTGACCTGGGCAGAAAATTAGTCAGACTGGAATTTGCCAAAGATAATTCCCTTATCTCTATGCCGCCACCAATCCTGGATATTCCTATGCCCATTATCTTTAACCCTTTCCCATGGGGGAAGATAAATAAAAATGTCAGATTGGCTCTGACTAATGCTGGCTTTAGCCTTGGAATCCCTATGATTATTGAGTCAGAGGAATATTTTGATGAGTTGAGACCCTATGATTCTATCATTATGCCCCAGTTCACTCCCAAATCCTTTGAAACTCATAAAAATATACTCAAGCGAGTTCGGTTGTGTGAGTTCATTTACGAAGATTCGATTATGAATTATGTCTCAAAGGCTAAGGAGATTAACCCGCAGGTAATTGTTTCTATCAGGGTTAAGTTAAACAAAGAGGCAGAGGTTGTAGCTCAGCAATTAACTCAGGAAGGGGCAGAGATTATTCACCTTTATGCTGATTATCAGGGTAAGGAATACGAAGAGGCTTCGCCCCGCTTTATTAAGGATGCTATTCGTAAGGTGCATCTGAGATTAGTAGAAATGCAGATGCGGGATGAGGTAACGATTATCGCCTCCGGGGGAATAGGATTGGCCGAGCATTTAGCCAAGATAATCATTTGTGGGGCAGATGGCGCGGGGATTGATTTGCCACTTTTAATCGCCCTCGAATGCCGTCTTTGTAAAAGGTGTACTAATAACTTGAGTTGTCCGGTTGAGATGGAAAATATCGATACAAAATGGGCAACTCAACGGATGATAAATCTAATTGGAGCCTGGCATTCGCAGTTAATCGAGGTTATGGGGGCAATGGGTATTCGTGAGGCGCGCAGGCTTCGCGGTGAGGTTGGTCGAGCGATGTTTTTTGAGGATGTAGAAAAAGAGACATTTGGACAGTTGTTTGGAGGGAGACAAAAGGATGGCAAATAATATAGGAATGGAGGTAAAAATAGCACCATCAAGGTTTAGAAACCCGCTTTCAAAGTATATCATTCGCAGAAGCCCGCGATGTACTAAATGCGGCAAGTGCGTTGAGGTCTGCAAGTTTGGTGTCCATCAACGCTCTGGCGTAGCTTTCTGTCGAGCCCAGGAGCATAGATGCATCGGGGAGTCCTGTAATGCCTGCATAGAACAGTGCCCTGAGAAAGCCCTATCCTTAGCGGTTAACCCGTTAACTGCGGTCTTAGGTGATTACCGCTGGACTTCAGACCTGATTCTATCTACATGGTATCAGGCAGAAACAGGTAAACTGCCACCAGTAGGGCTTGAATACAAGGTGGGTAATTCTGGCGGCGGCTTTGATAAACTGCGATTCAAATTCCCAAAAGAGAAGTTTAACCTCAAACCAGAAGAGATTTCTACCTGCATTCCACTTAACCGCAAGGGTGATAATGCCCATCAGATTGAAATAGGCATCCCAATCTATGGTGGAGGAATGTCCTTTGGTTCGGTCAGCCTTTCTACAATGTTAGGTAAGGCTAAAACCGCCAAATTCTGGAATACCTTTACCTGCACAGGTGAAGGTGGGTATCCAGAGGTATTAAACCCGTATGATAACCATGTCATTACTCAAGTTGCTACCGGGTTGTTTGGGGTGCGTGAGCAAACCATTCAACGGGTGCGGATAGTTGAGTTTAAATATGCTCAGGGTGCTAAACCAGGGCTGGGTGGACACCTGCTTGGAGATAAAAATACCCCTGCGGTAGCGGCAATGCGAGAGGCTGTGCCAGGAACATCTTTATTCTCTCCCTTCCCCTTTCATTCGGTTTATTCGGTAGAAGACCATAAAAAGCATGTGGATTGGATAAAGGCAATAAATCCTGCTGTTTTAGTTTCGGTAAAGGTATCTACTCCGACGGATGTAGATATGGTAGCAATAGGAAGTTATTACGCTGATGCCCACATTATCCATTTAGACGGTAGTTATGGCGGAACAGGTGCCGCACCCGATATTGCCAAAAAAAATATTGCTATGCCCATAGAATATGCCATCCCAAAGGTGCACAGGTTTTTGGTAGCTGAGGGTGTCCGTGACAAGGTAACCCTGATGGCTTCAGGAGGAATACGCACCGCTCACGATGTAGCTAAAGCTATTGCTCTGGGTGCAGATGGCGTGATAATTGGAACAGCAGAATTGGTTGCTCTTGAGTGTGTTAGATGCGCTAATTGTGAATCAGGCAGAGGCTGTGTGCGAGGTATTGCTACTACTGACCCGGAATTGTCGGTGATGTTTGATGCAGAATGGGCAGCACAACGAATAAGTAATCTTTTGACTTCCTGGCGTAATCAGCTGGTAGAAATACTTCAACACCTTGGAATGAAAAGTATAACTGAATTAGTCGGTAAAACTGACTGCCTGTATCATATTGATTATGAGGAGAAATAGAAATGACTATTCGCAAGGCTGATGAAGAAGGCGGCTGTGGAGTAGTGGGATTTATCTGCTCTGTGCCGGTTAGCGGCAAACACATCTTTGAGCCATCCATCCAGATGCATAATCGCGGCAATGGCAAAGGTGGTGGTATTGCCGCAGTTGGGTTTAATCCTGATGCCTTAGGGGTTAGTAAAGAGGTGCTTGAGAATAATTACCTCCTTCAGATTGCCCTTTTAGACCCAACCGCAAGGAAGGAAGTAGAGGATGAATTCATCACCCCATTTCTCAAGATAGCCTATTCAGGAGAGATTAGCACCGTAGGCGATTATCGAGAAATTGGGTTGGAGGTTAAACCACCCGATGTCTGTCGATACTTTGTGCGGGTAAAAGAGGATGTGCTATTCGAGTTTATTAAGAGGAATGGATTACAACAGATGGATTCCCGGCAGGCAGAGGATGAGTTTATCTACCAGAACACCTTTAGATTAAACCAGAGGTTTTATGCCTCCTTAGGTGAAAAAAGGGCATTTGTCCTGTCCCACGGAAGGAATATGATGATATTAAAAATCGTGGGATATGCGGAACAGGTAGTTCAGTATTACCAGTTAGAGGATTTTAAAGCTAATGTCTGGATAGCCCATCAAAGGTATCCGACCAAAGGACGGGTTTGGCATCCAGGTGGTGCTCATCCATTTATCGGATTGAATGAGGCACTGGTGCATAATGGTGACTTCGCTAATTATCACGCGGTCTGTGAATATTTACTTCAGCGAAATATCAGACCCTTGTTTCTAACAGATACTGAGGTATCAGTCCTTGTTTTTGATTTGTTAAATCGGGTTTATGGCTACCCATTAGAATATATCATTGAGGCTCTGGCTCCTACCACCGAGCTTGATTTTGACCTGCTGACAGAAGAAAAGCAGAGAATTTATCGCTACATCCAGGCTCATCACATTCACGGCTCTCCTGATGGTCCCTGGTTGTTTATCATTGCCCGCAATGAACCAGAAAAAAAACAATTCCAACTTATCGGCATAACCGATACCTCAATGCTACGACCGCAGGTGTTTGCTATCCAGGAGGGCGAGGTAAAGGTTGGGATTGTAGCCTCTGAAAAACAGGCTATTGATGCTATATTGCATAGTCTGGCAGAAGAAGACAAGCGATTTTGTCCAGTAGCAGATAAATACTGGAATGCGCGCGGTGGCAGTCATACGGACGGCGGGGCTTTTATCTTTACTCTAAATGGACAAAAGGAGTTTGTTTGCACAGATAAGTTTGGCAGGATAATCACTACCCCACCAGGACAAAAGCACGCTGATATGAGTCTTTCCCTCCAACGCGTTTCGTCACTGGATGTTATTGAGAGAAACCTGGTTGAAAAATCCATTCCAGAGCTCTTTTGCTATCTATGCGACTGCCTCAAGAACTGGGATTACAATACATTCCGGTGGTGTTGTCAGAAGATGGTAGAGATAGCAGGTAGAAGTGATGAGATGAGGGCAAAGATGCTTGAAGTAATTACATTGCTTAACGACCGGCACTACGATACCGCGGACAAGAAAAGAAGCTCTGTCATGCAGATACTCAAGCAAAGTTGGCATGAACTCTTCGAAGCAGTTCCTTATGTATCAGCAAACGCTACCAGCTCTTATCGCCGAATTGATTTTGAGCAAAGAGCTACCCTGAGACCTCCAATGGCTACAGAAGAGGTTTTGGTGGTCAATGCCCATAATTTTGCTCCAGAAGGCCAGGATTGCGATTCTCATCTGGTGGTAGCGGCATACAAAATGGGCTGGAAAAGATTTATTATCTATGGCTATCGTGGTCAGCGATTTTGCGGCTGCGGCTTGGGTCCAAACACCAAAGGGGTGCGAATTGATGTCTATGATTCCTCTGGTGATTACTTAGCCTCAGGAATAGACGGTTTGGAGATATATGTCCATAACAATGCTCAAGACCAACTCGGTCAAATTATGAAGGCAGGTAAATTGGTAGTATTTGGGGATGTAGGACAGACCTTTATGTATGGTGCTAAAGGAGGAGAGGTTTATGTTCTGGGCAATGCGGCGGGAAGACCACTGATTAATGCCGTTGGCAAACCAAGGGTAGTGATTAATGGGACATGTTTGGATTTCTTAGCAGAATCATTTATGGCTGGAGATCCTTTAAATGGCGGTGGCTTTGTCATCCTGAATGGAATTGAATTTGACCACCAGGGAAAGATAATCGAATTACCAACACCTTATCCTGGTTCAAACCTCTTCTCACTTGCCTCAGGCGGGGCTATTTATGCACGAGACCCTCACAAGAGATTGGTTGAACAACAGTTAAATGGCGGTGAGTTTGCCAGATTTACACAGGATGATTGGCAACTTATTCTCCCATATCTGCAAGAGAATGAACGGTTGTTTGGTATTTCGATTGAAGATTTACTTAAGGTAGATGGGATAGCGAAAAAACCAGAAGAGGTCTATCGTAAAGTCCGGGCTGTAAAATTAAAGGTGCTAACCGAAGAATTGGACGGGGAAAATTAGTTTAGTCAGACTTGTCTGAGTCGTCTGACGGTCATTGGTGTTATATGGAATTCGAGGAGTTAGTCAAAAGGTTTTCCTCTAAGATAAAGCATCTGGCATCAAAAACCTTTATTTCATCTCAGATGATTGATAGAGAAGACCTGTATCAGGAAATGGTTTATCACCTATGGGAAAGGTGGAGACGAGGTGAATTAGAGGGGAAAACAGATGCCTATATTATGGGTAGTTGCTATTTCTATCTAAAAAATTATCTCCGAAAAAACAAAGAGAAGACAAAAATAATAAGCCTTAATGAACCAATTGGTGAAGGGAAAGAAGAGATAGGTGAATTGATTCCTGACCAAAAACCACTCATTGATGAAAGGATTGATGACATCCTCTTTGTCCGTAGGATAATGCAAAAGGGATTAAAACAACGGGAAAAAGAGGTCGCCACTTTTCTTTCTGAAGGTTGGACATTAAGAGGGATTGGGGAAAAGTTAGGTATATCCCATGTGATGGTATTGAAGATAAAGAAAGATATAGAGAAAAAAATTAAAGCACAGGGCAAACCTTGCTTGTCCCAATAAAAACACAAGAGCATCACTATCCCAGGTCAATTTCGGCCATAACGGACATTGCCAGATATATTTCATGTTCTATACCACCCTATGCAATCTTGCGTCTCACTAAATATACACAAACAATTTTGCGTCTCACAAAACCGCCAGAATGAGACACAAACTATTTTATAGCATATTTCAAAGAAAAAGGCAAGATAATTTTAACACTTGCCCCAAAAATTCCACCTGTGGGGTTACCAAAATGGACAATTTTTTACTTTATTCTGTAAGAGTTCAGGTAGGATATAAAAAATAAGGAGAAAGGGAGAAGATGGAGAAGTGGAGAAAAGAAGAGTTAACTGATAGGATTATTAATGCCTGTAGCAGTGGATAAAGAAATAGGGTTACTGGT
>JBFLXS010000205.1 GCA_040755795.1 bacterium
GTTATCAGGTTATCGGTGAAGAGAAAACAATGACCTGTTATCTCCGATTACTGATTACCGATTACCTAAGTAACATGCAAATTCAATCTTAACAGAGCACTATAATCTTTGCGTTCTTTGCGGTTAAAAAAGGATAAACCACTTAATCTTAAAAAAACTTGAATATCGAGTATTAGTTTCTATTCTTTTATAATATCTCCCTATCTCCTTAATCTCCACATCTCCTTTTGTTACACCACCTGAACGCTTACTATTTTAGAAATATGGTTAAAGGGGGTAGTAAAAAAATGAGAATTTTTGGAGTTATGTTTGTTATAGTTGTTTGTGTAGTTTCTGAAGCCTGGTCAGAACCACTAAGTTTGGAGAGAAGTATTGAGTTGGCTATCAGTAATAATCATAATCTGCGTGCCGCCTCAAAAAAAACCTTACTAACGCAAGCAAAGACTAATTATTACCAGGCACTGTATGATTACAATTTAGCCTGGGCAAGATTACAAAAGGCAATTGGAAGAAACTAAGAATGAAGAATTTTGGATTTGTAATCCGTCAGGCATTTTGGGGGATGAATATTAACCTGTGGAGGACAGAGCGATGAAAATAGGCTATAGGCTGAAGGCTGAAGGACATAGGATAAAAAATCTTCAGCCTTCAGCCTTCAGTCTTCAGCCTATTTTCAGGAGAACGCTCATGCCCCTACAGGGCACAAAGGACGATGAAAAATAATAGCACGCTGATGACGCTGATGATGCGGATATTCGCGGATATAAGATAGAAAACAGAAAAAAAGAAAGAAATCAGCGAAAATCCGTTAAATCCGTGTCATCCGTGTTCTATTCTTACGGCTATTTTTCAGGAGAACCGGGCATGAGCCTACGGCTCACAAAGGAGGAGAAAAATAGTGGTAGGAGATAGGCGTGAAGAGTGATATTTTCCTTACTTTCTACTCTCTACTCTCTACTTCCTATTTTTCAGGAGAATCCTCCATTTCAGTGACGCATTACTTTTTTGTCAATTTCTTTCTTGACATTTTGAATCAATAGTGATAAAATACAGGAAACTGTATAATGCGGCGATGAGTGGTAATTGCCTTGTTCCCCCCTTCGCTCCGCTGGGGGAGAACAAGGCAATGGAGACAGATGCCCTTCGGCGCACCGCTTATCGCCGCATCAGGCATATAAAAAACATTGGAGATTAATCATAACACAACTTCTTGAAAAAGCCTTTGTAGCGTCAGAAGATATATTAGATAAACTGGCGGATGAAGCAATTGCTGAGCATACACGAGGTAAGACAAAAACCATAGGGCTTCACGAAATTATAAAGTAAGTAATCGGTTAAATGGTAACTGGTAACTAATTACCATTCACCAGTTACCAATTACCAAAGATAAGGAGGTAAATTTTATGTTAGATTCAAAAGAAAAACAGATTTTGAAGATATTAGAAAGGGATGCAAAGGTTACACCAGAAAAGATTGCGACGATGATTGGGATGACGGAAGAAGAGGTATCGGCTAAAATTAAGGAATTTGAGGATAAGAAGATTATCGTGCAATACAAGACGATTATTGACTGGGAAAAGGCTGAGGAAGAAGTGGTTTATGCCTTTATTGATGTTAAGGTAGTTCCAGAGCGCAATGTTGGATTTGACGCCGTGGCAAAAAGAATATATAAATTCCCGGAGGTGCATTCGCTATATCTACTCTCCGGAACTTACGATTTATCCGTAGTAGTAGAAGGTAAAAGTATGAAAGAAATAGCCTTCTTTGTAGCAGAAAAATTGGCTACAATAGACCATGTTCAAGGCACAATAAGCCATTTTGTCTTGAAAAAGTATAAAATAGACGGCCAGGTGCTTGAACCAGAGGAAGGAGATAAAAGATTGGCAGTCACGCCGTAAGAAAACGGACAGAGGTCAGATTTAACATCTGATAGAAAGGTGATTTATGAAGGATATAATTTCAGATAAAGTAAAAAATATTCCCCCATCCGGCATCAGGAAATTCTTTGATTTAATCCTCAGTATGGAAGATGTAATTTCTTTAGGTGTAGGCGAGCCTGACTTTGTTACTCCGTGGCATATTCGGGATGCGGCTATTTACTCATTAGAACAGGGCTATACCAGTTACACCTCTAATTCTGGCTTGTTAGAATTGCGGGAATTGATTACCCAGAGGATTAAAGATGATTACAAGGTAAAGTATAACCCGGTAAATGAAGTCTTAATCACTGTTGGTGTAAGTGAAGCCCTTGATTTAGCGATGAGGGCTATTCTTAATCCTGACGATGAGGTGATTATTCCAGAACCATCTTATGTTTCTTATAAATCTTGTGTTATCTTTGCTGGCGGGAAACCCGTAGTTATCCCAACCAATGCCTCAACTGGCTTCAAGATTAAACCAGAACAGATAGAACAGACAATAACTGAAAAAACTAAGGCTATTTTACTTTCTTATCCATCTAATCCTACCGGAGCAACGATGAATAGAGAAGAGTTAAGCAAGATAAGTGAAGTCGTAAAAAGATATGAATTAATTGTTATTGCAGACGAGATATACAAATTACTTACTTATGATGATGAACCTGTTTGTTTTGCCTCTTTGCCGGGGATGAAGGAGCGGACTATTCTCCTGGATGGTTTTTCTAAGGCTTATGCGATGACTGGTTGGCGAATAGGTTATGCCGCTGGTAATTCAGAAATTATTGGTGCGATGACCAGAATACATCAATATACAATGCTTTGTGCCTCAATCATTAGCCAGCGAGCGGCAATACAAGCTTTACGCAATAGTGACAAAGCGGTAGAAGAGATGCGAAATGAATATAATCAGCGACGAAGATTAATTGTCAAAGGGCTGAATGAAATCGGGTTAGAATGCACAATGCCAGGCGGGGCATTCTATGTTTTTCCATCAATTAAAAGGACAGGTTTGAGTTCCGAAGGGTTTGCTGAAAAATTGCTTCGTGAACAAAAAGTTGCCGTCGTCCCCGGCACAGCCTTTGGTGAGTGCGGAGAAGGGTATATTCGTTGTTCTTATGCGACCTCAATGGCAAAAATTGAGAAGGCACTGGAAAAAATGGGGGAATTTTGCGACCAATTATAGCGGTTATTAACTGGAAGTTTACATTAGGATAATACCCATAAATAAGGCATGAGAATAATCGTTCCGTTAGGAACATAATATTGGTAGGAATAGATAGACAAATCAATCAGTTCCGTAGGAATGATATATTGGTAGAAAATTTATGGAAAGCCATTTACCGATATATTGTCCCTATGGGACATTATTTGTATGATATTTATTTCTACCGATATGTTGTCCCTATGGGACATTAAATGAAGGATGAGGTAGAATTTTCACATTCTATTTTTTTCCATTTTATCATAAGAAATGGGGGAAGGCAAGCCAAATGGACATCTGGAGTTTCGTGAATTTTCTATGATTCCTTTCTCCTTTAATCTGTGCGTTCTTTGCGGTCGATTTCTTTGCGTTCTTTGCGGTTAAAAAAAGTGTAAGCATTTTAATATTTAATTTTTGATTTTGTATTACACAATTTGTTGTGTTTAAAGTGGTTTCGCACTAAGTCAGTACCATTCATTTGTGCTCTCTGACCACGCTAAATAGGTACCCAATATCAGTATTAGTAAAATGAATTATTCGCAAGTTATTGATTATCTTTATAGTTTAGAAAGATTTGGTATTCAATTAGGATTAGAAAGAATTACCAGATTGTTAGATATTTTAGGCAATCCGCATAAGGATTTGAAATATATTCATGTGACCGGAACGAATGGAAAAGGTTCTGTTGTAACTTTTATTGGAGAAATCTTAAAGACTGCCGGCTTTAAAGTCGGTATCTACACCTCTCCTCATTTTATATCATTTACAGAAAGAACGACGATTAATGGCATTCCCATCTCTGAAGATGATGTCGCACAAATAATCTCTGAAAAAATACTACCGGCAATAAAAATTCTTCCTCCGGATTTAACCCATCCTACTTACTTTGAAATAGCCACAGCGATTGCTTTAACATATTTTGCCTGGCAAAAGGTTGATTTTGCGGTATTAGAGGTGGGTCTGGGCGGAAGATTAGACGCAACTAATGTTGTTACACCTTTAGTCAGCGTCATTACTTCGATTGGATTAGAACATCAGGATGTTTTAGGGGAAACTTTAGAACAAATTGCTTATGAAAAGGCAGGAATAATAAAACAAAATGTACCAGTAGTTAGTGCGGTAGCTCCACTAAAAGCCAGAGAAGTAATAAAAAAACTTGCCCAATCACAAAATTCAAAACTCTACCAGCTGGGTAAAGAAATAAAATTTAGCATAACCCAATATCCTGCCTCAACCTCAAATTATCAATTTAAAGTGCAGGGATTATTGGGAGAGTATTCAGAGTTACAAACTTCACTTTTAGGCCACCACCAGATAATTAACGCCACAACATCAATTGCTACAATAGAGATATTAATAAAGCATTATGGACTTAAAATTACTCCTCAAGATATTAAAAAAGGTTTATTCGAAGCAAAAATTCGGGGTAGATTAGAACTCATAAAGAAAGATTCACTTATCTTTTTATTAGATGGGGCACATAATCCTGCAGGTGTGATTGTTTTAAGAAAGGCACTTGAAGACTATTTTCCACACAGAAGATTAATTTTAATTATTGGAATCCTGAATGATAAAGATATAAAAACAATGATGAAAAAATTACTTTCTCATAATGAGCGTATTTCCCGCATAATTATTACTCACCCCAAAACAAATAGAGCGGCAGATACAAAAACAATATATCAAGAAGTAAGTAAATATACGGATAAAATTATAGTTATTCCTACCGTCGAAGAAAGTATAAAATATGCCGCATCAATAGCCAGTTCAGTTGATTTAATTTGCATCACCGGTTCATTCTACACTATTGCCGAGGCAATTGAGCTTTTGTAACTATTCCGTGCTTGTAACCGTTCACCGCAGAGACACAGAGCGAAGGAGAAGGGTCGAATCTTGACAGGCTGTTGACATAAAGCAAGGAGAGGAGATATGTTTTTTTCGTCCATCTTATGCGAGATCTGAAGGTAAAATAAACTTTATGTTGGCGGGGTCAATCCAAAAAAAATTAAAGTTTAAGAGAAAAAATGCCGAGAATACCTATAGAAGATTAAAAACTTTCCCACCTGTGAAATAGGAATATGTTGATCGTGGTTAGTATAAGAAGGGGGATAAGAGAATAAAGGAGTAAGCGTTCAGCTACTTAAAAAAATAATTGTAAAATGTAAAATGAGCAATTAAAAATTTAAAAGTCAATTCTGTGTTGTAACTATTCAGCTTCCATTTTTTTCCTTTTAACACTGAAAGTGTTAAATTTCACATAACCGTAGATATAATCTACGGAAAAAGACTCGTGAGCACTACTCGACCCTGAAAGGGTCGAATTTTATCCATCGCCTGAAATTCAACCCTTTCAGGGTTGAGATGTCGTAGATGTTTCGTTTCCGCAGGTTTCTCCTGCGGTTATGTAAAATTTAAACCTTTCAGGTTTGATAAAAAAAGACAGTTAAAAAATGACGAAACTACATTGCTGAATAGTTACAACCCAGTTTTTAAGTTGTCGGACTTCTTATGTTAAAAATTAAAGTCAAAACCGATAAGAAAAAAAGGTAGATTTTATGTCAACAGCCTGTTGAATGTAGAAAGCAGTTTCTTCTACATTTAACATTCACGGTCTGACCCCAACATTCCCGTGCTAATCCGTGTTAATCAGTGGCAGAATAGTTACTTTGAAATTAAAAATCGAAAATTGTTAGAGATAAACCATTAATTTATGTGTCGTGAATTATTACCTGTTCTTATCGATGTTATGTCGCCATACCTCCAGTTCGGCTTTCAGTGGCGCCCAATATTGCTGGTCGAGAATTCTTTCTTTATCCTCTTCTTCCCGTAGAAGCTTTTGAATTTCCTCACTCTTACCTTCAATAGCAAATTGCAAAAGTGGATGTCTTTCCACCAGTTGCGAAGCAATAAGAGGATATTTGTTAGCCAATGATATTAACAATTCTGGTGTTCTACATTCAAGGAGCCAGAAACATACTTTGTCTTGGGGTGGATTAACAGATGCCCTATAAATATCTCCTTCAATTAGGCGTCTAATCATTAACCAATCTTTATCTCGCTGGGTTTTCTTAGCCTTAACAAGCTCAGGAAGACCTATTACGGCTACTTTTCCTATTTCAGGTAACTCAACCTCTTCTCGATGTTTCCATAACTCAGGAAAGGAACTTACCCCGCGCATTATCCCTATAATATCAATCCTCAACCCTTTTACATCTTCTCTCTGACATCGAAAATGACAGGCATGCCCTTTCAATAATATCTCTTCAGAAATATCAGGGACAAAAATTCTTTCAGCCTTAAGGTCATCTAAAGCAATCTTGAGATTTTTAAGATTTTCAGGAGAGAGCATAATTGTTATGTCAATGTCACGGCTAAATTCTGCTGCTCCATAAAAAATACATGCCTGCCCTCCAATCAACAAGGCTTTTACCTTATGTTTTAAAAAAGTGGAAAGGACTCTGGCTATCGGGCTCTGGCTCATAATTTCCTCCAAGAAGCACAAAGACCTCCCATAGTTTCTGAGATTCAATAAAACGTTCTACAGGAGACATATTGTACCAATCTAAAGTTTCTTCTTCAATCATATTTCCTTCCAAATATGGTCTGTTTTTAAAAAGTTCCTTCATCTTCAATCTCCTTTTCGGACACAGGTCTAAAGTTACCTGCACAGGTTACAATTTTTTATCCAAAATGTTTCAACATACCTGTATTATACTTAATTTAATCAAAAAAGTCAAACTTTTTGTGAAATAATTTTTAAATTAAAACGGTGGGGCGATAAAGATAGGATTAGGGTCAGACCTTCACAGGCTGTTGACATAAAATCTACCTTTTTTTCTTATCGGTTTTGACTTTAATTTTTAACATAAGAAGTCCGATAACTTAAAAACTGGGTTTTATGAATGCTATCTTTAAAATCTTAAATCTTTCTC
>JBFLXS010000206.1 GCA_040755795.1 bacterium
GGCTGAAATATTTTTTAATAACTCAACATTAGAAGTTAAGATGCAAAAAATTCCAGATGCTTTTAACCCTATTTTTACCACCTTTGACCAAAATCAAGACCCTAATAGACATAACGAGGCTTTAAATTCTCTTAATTTTTTAATTCAGACAGCCTCAATGTCACCATAAATTAACGAAACTCCAGTTGTACTTCTATACTGCTTTTTTAATTAGTCCTTGCTCATCTTTAAAGATATCTCCAGTATGAATACTATCAAGATATCTTCTAAGAACATTCTTGAGTACTGGAATTTTTTCCACTATAGACTCTGGTAAATCAGGATTTATCTTTATTGATCTATCAGCTATTTTTTGGCAATACCCACACTTTTCGCATGAAATAAGCCGGCATTCATTCTTCTTGAAGTATTCAAGAAAACCATCCAACGCACTATTGTCGAGATAGTACAGTTTATAGCGAGAAAGGACTGATAATGCGTCGAGCAATTCTTTACTTGCTGTATCAGATTTAATCAATCTTGCCATATCAAGGTTCTGTAACCTTGTCGAACCAGGTAGATTAAGTAAATCAATTAAATTACCGTTATATTTTCTCTCTGTATAAGCTTTTACAACATTCACTATCCAATCAGTTGTACAGGTTCTATCAACGATTTTAATTTTTTCAATACCTATATCTTCATATTCCCCAAGGTCTTCGGGACGAACCCAAGGAGACTTGATTATCTCAACAGGGTTAAAAATCTTCTCGTAAAAACAGTTCAGGAAACAATACTCTGTTACAAATCCTTTATTTTTATGTTCTGATTGAGATCCATGACTACTTATATTAGCATGATGTAAACGACTTGGGCACTGATATAAACAGATGTCATTTACAAAGAGATGGAATTGGCAACTTACATTTTTCACCATGGCTTTCATAAGTCTAAAATCTCGCTGAATACACATAAAATCCCATGCAATCGCATCAGCACCATATTCTTCAAACCATTTTGCACGTTGGACACCATTTACAGTTGCAAAACACGATATAACTACCTGTAAATTAGAATGCCGTGATTTAATTAAACGCAATAAATATGGAGATGATACTGTAACTTTATCCACTTTCATATCAATGATCCATTCTAACAACTCATCGAATTTGTACTGCCATTCTTTTGAAAACTCTACTGCATTAAGACAGGAAGCATTAAGGAGGTAGTTAAATTTAATATTTCTTTTATGTGCCTCTTCTACATAATGCTTTGCCTGTTCCCGATTGACCTTAGGAAGAAGATACGAAGACCGTCCACCTCCAATAATATCCATATCAAGCTTCCCAAACACATCTTCCACTTCCGGATATTTTCTTAATTCATCTAAAAGATCCATTTGCCAATTTGTTGCCACTGTAAACTTCATTTTTCTATTACCCCCTTCTTAGATTTAATAAATAGCCGCAAAATATCGGCTATTTTTACATCCCACTCAGAAAACTCACTCATAGCAAACAGTTGTTGAACCTCACTGACTGTGTAAGAGGCTCTTATCGAATTCATAAATTCTCCTTTAGAACCCCATTTATCAGCCATCCATACTATCAAAGCCCCAATTTTTGAAAAGTCCCTTCTTAAATCACAAAGTAAAAGACAACCTTCCACTTTTAAAACTCGATTTATCTCATTGAAACATCTTACTGGATTTCTCCAATGATGAAGAGAGTTCATACTGATTACTAAATCAAAAGTAGAATTGTTAAAGGGTATATCCTCGGCATCTCCAACTTTCCAATTTATTCTATTTATTACTCCATTTTGTTCTGCATTCTCTTTAGCAATAGTTATCATGCCTTCGGATAAACTTAAATCTGTTATTTCAAATTTATCATTCTCTTTTGCTAATAAAATAGATAGAAATCCAGGACTAGAATCAATAACTAACACCTTATCCGATTCTTTCTCTAATTTTAAGACTTTATACACAAAATTCTGATATATTCTCCTAAAATACGGATCTCTTTGAACAATAGTAGTAAATCTTTTAGCAAATTCAGTATCTCTTATAATATTTTTTTCTGGCATTCTTTCTCTTAATCTTCCCATTTTTGTCACTCTACTTTTTATAAAGAGATATTGTTACATGTACCCCCTCTTCTTCAACTTGAAACTCATCAAATTTAGTTTGTAATAAAATATCTTTGATCTCGATAGGGAAATAAGTCAGAGGTAGATGAGCTTTAAGTCCTTTATAAATGAATGCTGGAGTATTATCGGTTAATTTTTTCAGTTCTATCTCCGGTGTATTACGACGCAGATCAATTATCATTCCTCTACTACCCTTTTTCAATACTCGAAAAACTTCGTTTAAGACAGATACTGGCTTTTGCCAATGGTGGAGTTCCCAAATACTTGTTGCAAAATCGAAATCCTCATCTCCGACAGGCAGTTTAAGAGTATCCCAGTAAATAAACTCTATTTGTGAACTAACACCACTTAGGCTACTATTAACTTCTGCAAGCTCAATCATAGTCCGAGATGAATCTAATCCTACGACTGTATATTCTGGGCTTTTCTGGGCTATTGCGATACTCAGAAAACCTCCTCCAGAACCCAAATGGAGTATCCTCCCCTTTTTTATTTTAGTAACTATCTGATTAGCAAAATGCTGAAAATCTTTTATCATATATTTTCTTTGAAGTTCAACATATTCTTGGGCTCTATCTCCCTCGAAAGTAGCATGATGTCCTGACTTCATTAGTTGATTTTCGGCCATATTAACATCCTTCAAGTTTTATCAATTTATATTTCTTCGTTCCCAGTCCGATTTTTTCGGCATACTTGATCTGGACACTCCAATCAATATTGGGATAAACTCCTCGAAATTTGTCCTCACCCGATCCATAATTAGAAGTTAATGCAGAGTTCTTTCGTCCTTCTTGCTGATTTACTAGATCAACAGATGCCTGATCAATAGCTACAGGATCCTTTGATACAAGAATTCCGATATCATCAACAATCGGCGTACCACTATATGCATTACAATCGCACAAAGGGTTAATCTGAGTAAGAAAATTGACAAATAACGCCTTACCTTTTTTATTATTAAGTGTACCATATACATATTCAACCATCTTCTCTTGAAGATTACTCATTGACTCATTCCATTCAATTTTAATACTTGCTTGCAAGCAAGACGCAATGCATTCTCCACAACCAATACACTTTTTCTCATCAATAACTGCACTTTTATGAGAAATAGAGATAGCATTGGCTGGACACCACTTCACACAGTTTCCACAAGCAATACACTTTTCTGATATGATTGATGGAGTCACTTTAGAATGCATACTCAATTTCCCCATACGAGACGCACATCCCATTCCTAAATTTTTCAAGGTTCCACCAAACCCCATAAGTTCATGGCATTTAAAATGAGAAATGCTAACAATAGAATCTGCATAGTAAATCTCTGCTCCAATATTCACTTTTACAAAATGTTTTTGATTAATTTCAACTTCTTTCATCGTATTTCCCCGTAAACCATCAGCAATAATTACTGAAGCATCAACTACAGAATGAACAAATCCATTTTCAATTGCGGTTTGGAGATGTGATATTGCTTCACCTCTACTCCCCAAATACAAGGTATTGGTATCTGTTAGAAAAGGTCTACCTCCGACTTTTTTTATTTTTTTTACTATTGTTCGAAAGTAAAGAGGTCCTATAAAAGTTGTATTTCCTTTTTCTCCAAAATGAGATTTAATTGCAACCAAATCATTTTTGATAATAATTGATTCTATCTTACTCTGATCAAGTAATCTCTCTAATTTTTGAAGAGGATTCATTGTAGATAGTCTATTCAGAGCAGAGAAGAAAACTTCACTTACCATAATTGTTTCCTACATTCCGCACCTATGAGATAAGGATTCGAGGAATTTCAGAGCTCCTATCATAGGAGGGAGGAGATTTGCTTTTATGTTATTTAATTATGTTTTATAGCAACGAGTTATTATAAAAGGCGTTAGGCCTCTAAATATCACATAATTTCGAACTGTGCTGTTAGCTTTAGGATAGAATATTCTACCTGAGCAGGTATTGTCCATAATCACCTCTCCCATTTTCTTTGGAGAAAAGGTCGGAGTCAAGGTGAAAAGAATGATCAACTCTACTCCCCTCACCTTAATCCTCTTCCCGCTTGGGAGCAAAAACATATTTTTGCATCGGTATTTGCAGCAGGTAGAGGCGAAAAAACATCTTTCGCCTGTAATATTTCTGTATCACTGTATTGGCTAACTACACCGGTCAAAAAATATTATTTTCTTGATGAATAGGTGCGGAATGTGGGAACTAATAAAATCATCACCCATTTTCCCCTTTGCTCACTTCTCCTTTTTAAAAGTAAAAATACCACAAAATCTTTCTTTTGTCAACCTGTCATTTCTGACAGGTTGCTTTTTAAAGAATTTTTTTCTATAATTATAATTATTCAAATTTTTTAGTAACTTTAGAAAAATCACAAATCCTCACAAGGATCTGTTTGAAATATAAAATTTAATCTTATGGTGCTTTCTTCCAAAGGTGAGTAGATACCTAAAACGGATAGTTTGGTAACGCAACTTATTGATAATCATATATCTTCCTATTGGGAAGAGTGATTGAATGAGAACATAGATTTTCGATTCCTGAACCTCTCATGAACCGGTTTTAGATTTGCGATTTTAAATTGAACATATCTGGTTTCAATCTAAAATCCCTAAATCCTAAATTAAAGTAGGGGGTAAAATGTTTACTCTCACTGAAGGAAGAACCAGCCTTAATTTTAATAGGTTTCGGAACTTTTCTGTTTCCATCCAAGAAGGAAGCCTGATAGTAAAAAATATAATTACAGAAGAGGAGAAAATTCAGGCATATCGTTTAAGACACAGAGTTTTCTGTGAGGAGCTATGTTGGTTACCTCAAAGAGAGGATAAGATGGAAATAGATAATTATGACAAAAGTGCTGTGTTTTTTGGGGTTTTTGATAACGAGCGTAGATTATTGGCTTTCTTAAGGGTTATAACACCGGAAGGGCTTTTTATGATAGAAAGAGAGTTTTCATTCCTGGTTAGAAATGGTTATAAGATTAGAAAACAAAATGATACAGTGGAAATATCAAGGCTATGTGTAGCACCTGAATCAAGAAATACACTTATTTTAGGAAATTTTGGTTTTCATTTTATCTCGGTGTTCTTGTACAAAGGTGTTTATCACTGGTGTATTAGACATAAGGTAAGATATCTTTATTTCGTTGTTGAATTAAAAATTTATAGGTTACTACGCAGTATCGGATTTCCTTGTAAAATAATAGGGAAACCCAAAAGAATGCCTGATGGAGTTATTGCCATAGCAGGAATAATAGATAGACAGGAATTTGAGGCATTAAATGCGATTATTTATCCAGAAAGAAGAAATAGGCTTTATGCAATATCAATCAATCCTTGTTCAATAGCAACTGCAACCGCATGAGGTCTGTTCACCACATCAAGTTTTCGCATAATAGTATTGATGTGAAAATTTACTGTCCTTTCACTTATATCAAGAAGCACTGATATATCCCATGAACTTTTACCCGCTTTTATCCAGTTAAGCACTTCCTTTTCTCTTGGAGAAAGGAAAATATTTCGCTTGCAATTCTGTCTTATTATCCGGGTAATGGCTTGATGAAAATGAGGGATAATATGGGTTAGAATAATCTCTGTCCGCTGATGATGTTCTAAATTGCCTGATATGGAAAATAGACTTCCTGCAGTCCCATTGAAATTTCTTAGCCCATAGGTATATCCTTTTTTGAGTCCAAAATCTCTTGCAAGAAAAAGAAAATCCTTTGGCGGAGTAATTAATTTGTAGGTATCATCCCAGTACTGTAATTTGAATTCACTAAAGTTTACTTTAAAGATTGGGTCAATCAGATGATATTTTCTTGTGGTATAAAGCTCAAGCCATTCGGCAGGATAGTTTATGTTTAAAATATTAGCGGCAGATGAATTTATTGTCTTCCTATCACTATCTGCTTCAGCAAACACACAAGTAGCGAAGTCATATGGAACTAACCATTTCAGTGTGGATATAAGTTCCTTTATTTCATCTTCTTTGGTGCAAAAAAGACTCTTTTGAATCAATTCCAAAAGACAAATGGCATCTTCTTTGGATAACAAATTTTTTAAAAGTATACCCCTCATTCCCATCCCTTCTATATCACACCTCAAGTGCTTGTCAAAAACAGCATAAATGACAAAACTACAGTACATAATTACACTCGACAATCAGGCAACAAAAAAGCAGGCGATAAAATCTCACCTGCTGATTATAAAAATTATTATATCTTCTGCTTAAAAACTGAATTCTTGAGTAAGTAAGTATGTATGTATGTATGTGCTGCTGGCTTTTACACATCTTTTTCCCCTTAACAGATTTTTAAGTAGGATGTAGAAAAATAGGTAAACTTAAGAAATTTAATCCACTTCTCTTAAAATTCTAACACTTTACGCTTCTTTTCTTTCCTTGGTAAGAAAATATACCAAAAAACATTTTTGTTGTCAAGAGAAATTTTTCTATTTTTTAAATTTTTTTTGTTGCTTTGGTATCTTTTATCACTCAAAACTCTCCCAACCCCGCACCATAACTAAAAGTCATTTGCAACGATCTCTTTTTAACAGTCTCCTAATTCCCTCAACACCTCCTTCAAAAAACCAATACCTTCTTCCTCTTCTGTCCATTTTAAAATCAAGCAATTGGTTTTTCTTGGATTTAGTGTTAAATATTCCGGAAAGGTAGTGACTAAAGAAAGAACATTTGGGATTAATTTTTCATCCGGCGGTAATTCAATGGTCATATATCCTTTAGAGATACTCAAAGAGGTAATACCGACTTTTTTTGCCATCAACCGCATCTGGAAAAGCTCTAAAAGCCTCTGGACAGGCATTGGGATTTTCCCGTATCTATCCACCAATTCTTCTTTAACTTCTTGTAAGGCATTAAAGTCTTTACAGGATGACAGTTTTTTATAGACGGCATATCGTTGAGCAA
>JBFLXS010000207.1:0-4962 GCA_040755795.1 bacterium
TGGTTTTCGAGACAATGGCAAGAAGGGGATATTGTGTGCTTTTAAGGGAAGGGATGGTTTTACTTTCCTCTCGCTACTACAAAAAATAAATAATTACAACAACTTACATACATTTTCAGGGGAAACGCTCATGAGTCTGCGACTCACAAAGGACGATGAAAATGGGAGAAGGACAACCCCCTAACCCCCTTTATTAAGGGGGAATATCTGTTCTACACCATAGGATACGAGTCTGTGGATACTATACTAATTCGCTAATCTCTAATTCACTAATTCGCTATTTTCAAGAGAATCTTTATGCTATGTAGCATATAATATATAGGGCTTCACGAAATTATAAAGTAAGTAATCGGTTAAATGGTAACTGGTAACTAATTACCATTCACCAGTTACCAATTACCAAAATGAAGGAGGGATAAAAAAATGATTTTATCAGAGGAAAAAAAACAAGAGATTATAGAAGAGGAGTTTTTAAAGAGAAGTGTTCGGGACCCCGGGGTAGCGGCTGTTCTTTCTTTTTGCTTTAATGGACTTGGACAGATGTATAACGGGCAGATTAGAAAAGGGATTAACATTATGGCCAGCTCAGTTTTGTTGATGATTTGTGTCGTAATTACAACGATTTATCTTGTCTACATCTTCTGGCTAAATCCACAACAGATAGTCCAGTTAATTCTCTGGCTTATACTTTTAGCCTTGAGTATTACTGCGGTTGCTATTCTTGGAATTTACAGCATCTATGACGCCTATAATGGTGCTAAGATAAAAAAGTAGAGAACAGAAAGTGGAAAATTATAGAAAAATATTAATCATTCGCCTGAGTTCCATAGGTGATATTCTCTTAAGTTCTCCTTTAATTAGACTCATCAGGAAAAGATTCCCTGATGCAGAAATTGATATGGTTATGTGTGCAGAATTTGAGGAATTGGTTTCTGCCAACCCTAATATAAACCAGGTTATTTTATTTGACCGTAAAACAGGGATAAGAGGACTTTTGAGATTATGTAAAAAGATACGGGAGAAGCAATATGACTTAATTATTGATATTCATAAAAAACTACGCAGTTTCCTTATTTGCTTGACAAGTGGTGCAAAACAAAAGGTATCTTACAATAAACATTCCTTTCTTCGCTTCTTATTAGTTAAGTTTAAAATAAATCGCTATTCAAACACACCTTATATGGCTAATCTTTATTTAAAATCTATTGAGAGGTTTGGTGTTGAAGATGAAGGACAGGAATTAGAATTTTATATTACTCCTTCAAAAGAAGCAGTTATATTAGAATTACTCAGGAGTGAGGGCATAAGCAAAGAAGATATTTTAATTGGTATAGCGCCAGGTGCATATTGGGCAACCAAAAAATGGCCCAAAGAACGATATATTGAATTAGCTAATTGGCTTATCCAGAACAAGAAATCAAGAATAGTCATCTTTGGTGGTAAAGATGAGGTAGAATTAACTCAGGAGATAAAATTGGCATTATTTAATAAACCTATTGTTGCCGCCGGCAGACTTTCTCTTATGGAGACAGCCGCTTTACTTAAAAGATGCAAAGTGCTTATCACTAATGATACCGGGATAATGCACCTCAGTGTTGCCGTGAAAACACCAGTCGTAGCAATATTTGGGCCTACGGTTAAAGAATTTGGCTATTATCCGTATCGAGGGGCTAACCGAGTCATTTCTAAAGACTTACCCTGTAGGCCCTGTTCCACGAAAGGTAGTTCTAAATGTCCAATAAAAACCTTTGATTGTATGCGACTTATTTCAAGTAATGAGGTGTTGGAAGCTGTGAAAGAATTATTGGGTAACCAGGTTTGTAATGGGTCAGTGAAATAGGGGATTCTCCTGAAAGTAGGAAGTAGGAGAGTAGGAAAGTAGGAAAGGGGGAGAGATTGCCCCCAGAAGAGGAATACCGTGCACATCCTTTATCCTTTTCCTATTTACCTACTACCTACTTACCTACTATTTTCATTGCTTTGTCCTCCGCAGGTTAATGTTCATTCCCCCAAATAACTGACGTATTACACCAGGTTTCAACATTTTCCTTGCCAAAAGAAGAATGATGTGGTATAATTTTTATAAAATATTCCTGGAGGTGAAGAAAATTGAAAAAAGACATCCATCCTAATTATGTCGAAACGACTATTAGATGTGCTTGTGGAGCGGCTTTCCCGATTCGCTCAACCGTGCCTAATTTACGGATTGAGATTTGCTCTAACTGCCACCCTTTCTTTACGGGTAAACAGAAATTAGTAGATACTGCCGGTCGGGTAGAAAGATTCCGCAAAAAATATAAAATAGAAGAAAAAGAGGAAAAATAAGTGAAGGTAGAATTGCTTAAATATACACCCAATCCTGAAATTTTAGTTGCTATGGCGGCTAAATTATGTTATTCCGAATCGACTATTGATGATTTATGGAAGGAAATGAAGAAAAAAGAGGTGAGTGATTTTATCAATAAATTGATGGTAATGGGACATCACTCACCTTTTGAACATATAAGCTTTACCTTTGGCATAGAAGGAATTTCACGAGTAACTACCCATCAATTGGTTAGACATCGAATTGCCTCCTATTCACAACAATCTCAGCGGTATGTCAAGTATAACGAGCTAAAATATATAACCCCACATACTATTCAGAAAAACAAAGACATAGAAAGGTTATTCATAAAAGTGATGGAAACGGCAAAAAATGCCTATAAACAACTGCTAAAATCAGGAATTCCAGCTGAAGACGCTCGATATGTGTTTCCGGAGGCTTGCGAGACAAAGATAATTGTAACAATGAATGCCAGAGAATTACTTCATTTCTTTAGGTTACGGTGTTGTAACCGTGCCCAATGGGAAATTCGTAGGATGGCTTATAAGATGTTGAATGAAGTATTAAAAGTGGCTCCTGTGTTATTTTCAGATGCTGGGCCGGGATGCTGGCGAGGTCCATGTCCAGAAAATAAAATGTCTTGTGGAAAACCACCAAAGAGAGAGGAAGTATTAGACGATATAAAACAAAGGAAAGGTGATAATAAAAAATGACTACATTGCAGGAAGCAGAGAAATTGTTATCCACTATGACACGGGCAGAAAAGGCTCAGGTGCTTCAATGGGTGGTGTGTGATATTGGTGATGCCTTTCCTGATATTGAAAGCAGTCCAAATGTTTGTGGGGGAGAGGCATGTATCGTTCGCACTCGAATTCCAGTATGGGTATTGGTTCAAGCAAAGCGATTGGGTGCAACCGAATCAGATTTATTAAGGTGTTATCCAACTTTACGAGCCGAAGATTTAGCTAATGCCTGGGCATATTTTCGCTCTCATCGGGATGAAATCGAACAACAAATTCGTGAGAACGAGGAGGCTTAGAGGGAAATGGCACGATTGTATGCTAATGAGAACTTCCCTTTGCCTGTTGTTGAAGAACTCCGACGATTAGGGCACGAGGTTATCACTATTTATGAAACGGGTAAAGCAGGACAATCCATACCAGATGAAGATGTATTGACTTTTGCCAGAGATGAAAACCGAATTCTCGTAACCGTTCAGGATATAGCCACAGAGTCACAGAGAACACAGAGGGAATATATAACCACGAATGAACACGAATAATAAAAAGATTTGTAGTGCGAGGCGTTAGCTTCGCTTCTGGCAAGCCAAAAGGCGAACTTAAAGGTTCGCACTACATTTATGGAATGTCAGAGGTTAATTCGTATCCATTTGTGGCTAATTTCCTTAATTCTCTGTGAACTCTGTGTCTCTGTGGCTGAACGTTTACTGATTTTGTAGGTTAGGCTCGTCGAATCCACAAAGCCATTAATTCACAACACCAAATTTCTGGTCAACTCATTCGTGTAAATCGTCTTGAATGATGAGATTTAATAAAGGGATGAATTATGTTTGAAAAGTTAAAAGAGTTAGAAACCGAATATGAAAAATTAACCTCTCAGATAGAAGAAAATGTAACCAATCTCTCTTTATATCAAGAAATTATGAAAAAAAGGGCGAAAATAGAACCTTTTGTGCTTAAATTTCGAGAATATAAAACAGTAGAAGAAGAAATAGCAAAACTATCAGTAATGTTGAATGAGGCACTTGAGCCAGAATTAAAAGAGATAGCAGAAGAAGAATTGAATAGCCTGCAAGTAAAAAAAGAATCAATCGCAAAAAAACTAACAGATTTATTAGCCCCTAAAGATGAGGAAGAAGAAGATAGAAATATAATTATGGAAATCCGTGCTGGCACAGGCGGAGAGGAATCCGGGTTATTTGTAGCTGATTTATTTAGAATGTATAGTAAATATGTTATTTCACAGGGCTGGAAATTAGAGATATTCAATTCTCATCCTACTGGTATCGGGGGATTTAAAGAAATCATCTTTGGTGTGGAAGGCGATGAGGTATTCAAAAAACTTAAATTTGAAAGTGGCACCCATCGAGTCCAACGGGTTCCGGTAACAGAAGCCAGTGGCAGAATTCATACCTCAGCCGTGACCGTCGCCGTCCTGAAAGAGCCTGAAGAAATAGATATAGAAATTTCACCAGAAGATTTGAGAATTGATACCTTCAGGTCAAGTGGGCCTGGCGGACAACATGTCAATGTTACAGATTCTGCAGTTAGAATTACACACTTACCAACAGGTTTTGTCGTTACCTGCCAGGATGAACGCTCACAACATAAAAATAAGGCAAAAGCAATGCGTGTCTTGAGGGCTGAATTATTAGCCCAGGCAGAGGAAAAAGCAAGAAAAGAACAATCTCAAGAACGAAAATCTCAGGTTGGCTCCGGTGATAGAAGTGAAAAGATAAGAACTTATAATTACCCACAAAACCGCGTTACAGACCACCGCATTGGCTTAAGTTTGCACAGACTTGAAACTATTATGGATGGCGATTTAGACGAACTTGTCTTTGCATTAATCTCTGCTTCAAAAGAGCTGAAAACTAAAAATAAGTAACTGGTATT
>JBFLXS010000207.1:5062-7022 GCA_040755795.1 bacterium
ATTGAAATTATGAGAGAAAAATTATGCCTGGGCAAATGAGAGAATTATTACTTCAAGCAACTAAATATCTCGAAAATAATAATATCCCTACCGCAAAAACTGATGCTGAAATCCTGTTGAGTAATTTAATCGCCGATAATCGAATTAACCTTTATTTGAATGATAAAATTCCCTTAACTAAAAATAAATTAGAGCGTTATCGGAAATTACTTAAGCGAAGGGCCTCTTATGAACCCATTGCCTATATCCTTTGCAAAAAAGAATTTATGAACTGGGAATTTATAGTCAATGAAAATGTTTTAATCCCAAGACCAGAAACAGAGATTTTAGTTGAAGAGATAATAAATATTGGGAAAAAACTTAAATCTCCTCCAGTCATTGTGGATATTGGCACAGGCAGTGGTGTAATAGCCATTAGCCTGGCACTGTCATTGAACGCAGTGGTTTACGCCCTGGATATTTCTTCATCAGCATTAAAAATAGCCCGAACGAATGCCCATAGACTAAAGGTCAAAGATAAAATTACCTTTTTAAAAGGAGACTTGCTCAACTCTTTGAAAAAGTTTAATTTAGACCAGAAGGTAGATTTTATCATTTCTAATCCACCTTATGTTTCAACTTCAGAACTAAAATCTCTTCCGATGGATGTCCGATTTGAACCAGAAATTGCTTTAGACGGCGGAAAAGATGGCATAAACTTTTATGATAAGATAATCAACGATTCTTTAAATTATTTAAAAGAAGGTGGCTGCTTAGGATTAGAGGTTGGATATGACCAGGCGGAGATAATAAGTGATAAAATCAGACAAACTGAAAAATTTAGCGAGATAAAGACAGTTAAAGATTATGCACAGATTAAAAGGGTAATCTTGGCAGTAAAGAAAAATACCCCCTCAGCCACAGATGGACACAGATAAAACACTGAAAATTCGTAATCCGTGTCCGTTTTCCGTGTCCGTAATTAGGCTGAAGGTTTTTCCTCCTTCTGCCTTCTGCCCTCTGCTATTTATCCGTGCTAATCCGTGTCAATCAGTGGCTGAATAGTTACTCTATTTCTATGTCTTCTCTGTTCCTCTGCGTCTCTGCGGTAAGTTACCACCTGAACGGTTACCGCATCACTCCCAATTTACCTGTCTTTGAACTTATATCGTCACGGATGAAATAAATATAGATTCCAGAGGTAACCTTCTCACCAGCAGAATTACGGCAATCCCATTCCACAATCCCATCTCCTCCTGAATCTTCTTCCTTCTCATAGACTAACTCACCCGCAATATTGAATATCTTCAATCTAATTCTTCTATCTTGAGGCACAACAAAGGATATCTTTCCTTCTCCTTTAATCGGATTAGGATAGCAGTAAGATTCACCTACATTACTCACTCCCAACACTACCTTTATCGGCTCTTTACTGACTATCAGACTATACTCTCCTTTATTGCCACTATAACTCTTATTCTTGCGCATATCAATCAGATTATCTCTATCCTTTAAGTAGAGATAGTATTGGAGTGGAACAGTGGTAATATCCCAACTTATCTCTACTTTCTCTGGCTCACCTACCTGCTCTACCCTAAATTTCCATTCCTTGCTTGTTTCTACTTCACTGCGATAGTCAGAGCCATATTCATCTCCCGTCGGTGAAATAAAATAACATCTGAGATAAGCAGGAGCGAATTCTCCTTCCTCTGCTGGTAACATTGGGATTTCACCAATATCATCTCCATCATCATAGGTATCGCTTGCCTCAGGGTTAACGCCAGCAAAGTTAAATCCATCGGTCAGGCTACCAGCCTTAACGGATAGATGAATTGCCCAACCATCTTTCTGCTCAAGTGGGTTAAATTCATCCACTTCACTCTCACTACGAACTTCATTTTCCACCACCCACTCCTCTATCGGGCAGAAACTCTTCCCCTCTTGAGAGGGGTCAGAGGTGTGTTTCTCACCTATTTCCTCT
>JBFLXS010000208.1 GCA_040755795.1 bacterium
ATCACCGATAACTGATTACCTGAATTTCACTTCAGATGGCTAAAATGTTACGAAATATATATCCTCAAGGATGGGATTAAGCGTATCGTCCATAAATTTTAATTTTCTTCTCTGCGTCTCTGTGTCTCTGCGGTGAACGGTTACCATTTCCTCTGAAAATAAGGAAGTAGAAAGTAGAGAGTAGAAAGTAGAAAGTAAGGAAAGACAAGCCTCTTCTTTCTCTCTCTCCCCTCTACTATTTTCATCGTCATTTGTGAGTCGCAGACTCATGACCGTTTCTCCTTGTTTATACTTCTAATGTATAGCCCTGAACGGTTACAAGAAAGGAGGGAAAAAGATGCACAAGTGGAAATTGATTTTTTTAACCGTAATATTCCTGTTTATTTATAGCCCTGTTTGGGCAAAGACAGAGATTATTTATCAGGTCAAGATAGAAGGTGTAATTAATCCTGTCACCGAGCGATTTTTAGTCAATGCGATTAATAAAGCGGTTAAAGAGGAAGCGGTATGTTTAATCATTGAAATGGATACCCCAGGAGGACTTGTCAGTTCTACCCATAATATTGTCAAGGAAATACTTAACTCTAAAATCCCGATTATTACTTATATTTCCCCACGAGGTGCAAGGGCGGCTTCTGCGGGTGTATTTATTTCTTTAGCCTGTGATGTCATCGCTATGGCACCAATGACCCATATTGGTGCCGCACATCCGGTAACTATGGGTAGTGCTCCTTTTCAAGGCGAAGGAACAAAAAGTGCTGGGGTTATGGAAGATAAAATTACCAATGATTTAGTTGCAGGGGTTAAAAGCATTGCTGAGGAAAAAGGACGCAATATCAAATGGGCAGAAGATGCTGTGCGCAAAAGCAAATCTATTACAGAAAAAGAGGCTCTTAACCTTAAAGTAATTGATTTTATTGCCGAAGATTTCTCAGACCTTCTTAAAAAATTAAATGGAAAAATCATAAAAAAGAAAAAAGAAACGATTAAACTTGTAACAAAAGGCATAGCCACGCAAGAAATCAAGATGAATTTTAGAGAGAAATTCCTCCACGCCATTGCTGAGCCAAATGTGGCTTATATTTTATTAATGCTGGGTATTTATGGGCTTATCTATGAATTTGCCTCGCCGGGCATAGGATTAGGGGCTGTTTGTGGCAGTATTTGTTTGATATTAGCCTTCTTTGGACTACAAAGTCTGCCAATTAATTTAGCCGGCTTACTTCTAATTATTCTTGGTTTCATCCTCTTAATATTAGAGGCATTTGCCCCTTCACATGGGCTATTAAGTATAGGAGGTGGTATATCCTTGATATTTGGTTCTTTTATCCTGATTGACTCTTCTGCCGCTCCTTTCATCACTATTTCCAGGAATTTAATTTTAGCCGTGGCAATTTGCACTGCTTTAGCCTCCTTTATTGCTATTGGGTTGAGTATTCGCGCTCATCGACGCAAGGTAACTACTGGAAAAGAAGGAATAATTGGCGAGTCTGCCATAGCTAAAACAAAAATATCAAAACAAGGATTGGTCTTTGCTCAAGGTGAAATATGGGAGGCTATAACTGAAAACGAGGAGGTGATTGAAGAAGGTGAAAAAGTAAAAATAGTCGGAATGGAAGGATTAAAATTAAAGATAAGGAAATTTGGTAATTGGTAATTGGTTAACTGGTAACTGGTAATTGGTAACTGGTAACTATTTAACCAATTACCATTTACCAAACAAAGGAGGTTAGAAAAAAATGGGACATATTTCATTAGTGGTGATAGGTTTTGGGATTGTGCTTTTAATTGGCGGAATTAAGGTTTTGCGTGAGTATGAAAGAGCCGTAGTTTTTAGATTGGGAAGGTTAGTTGGTGACCGGGGGCCAGGGATTATTTATATTATTCCATTATTTGAACAATGGAATAAGGTTGATTTAAGAACTGTCACAATGGATATTCCACCACAAGAAGTCATTACGCGGGATAATGTCACTGTTCGAGTTAATGCTGTTTGTTACTTTCGAGTGCTTAATCCAGCAAACGCGATTACTAAAATCACTAATTATGTTTATGCGACTTCGCAAATTGCTCAAACGACCTTAAGGAGTGTTCTTGGACAATCAGAATTAGATGAGTTATTAGCACATCGGGATAAAATAAATCAGGAGTTACAGCGAATAATCGATTCTCAAACAGACCCCTGGGGAATAAAGGTAAGTGTGGTTGAGGTAAAGGATGTTGAGTTACCTGAGGCGATGAAACGAGCGATGGCAAAACAGGCTGAGGCAGAACGGGAAAAGCGGGCGAAGATTATTCATGCCGAAGGTGAATTCCAGGCAGCAGAAAAATTAACTCAAGCCGCTGAGGTTATCAATAGAGTTCCGGTGGCCGTTCAACTCAGATATTTACAAACCTTAACTGAAATAGGGGTTGAAAAAAATACAACTATCGTCTTTCCAATTCCAGTAGATATCCTTCAACCTTTCTTAAACTTAATTAGAAAAGAAAAACAGTAGGCTGGATATAAATGAAACTTTTTTACCAAATATTCTATAACGCCCTGGGGTTACCACTTCTTTATTCTGGATTCTTTTTAGGGGCTGTTTTTAATGAAAAGATAAGAAAAGGGTTAGTCGGAAGAAAAAAACTTATCCTTAAGTTAAAGAAGAAATTAACCCCAGGGAAATGGCTCTGGTTTCATATCAGTTCGATGGGAGAATTTGAGCAGGCAAAACCTATCATTAGCACTTTAAAAGAAAAAAAGGATGTCCAAATATTAGTTACCTTTTTCTCTCCATCAGGCTATGAACCTAATATTAATTATAAAGACGCCGATATTGTTTCCTATCTACCGTTTGATACATCCGCTAATACTAAAAAAATGCTTAAACTTGTTAACCCAGCCGGACTTATTTTTATTAAATATGACCTGTGGCCTAATCTTGTCTGGCAAGCGAAAAAAATGAAGATTCCAATACTTTTAGCTGACGGAAGCCTTTCCCATACCAAACTGAACTTGCTTACAAAATCGTTTTATAAACAGGTATATAGTTCACTTGACACCATTTGTGCTATTTTAAAAGAGGATGAGGCGATTTTTAAAACATTAACTACACAAACTAAAATTTTAGTTTGTGGTGATACCCGATATGACCAGGTATATCAAAGATTAATCAAGGTTAAAAAAGAAGAATCTAAAACTCGAAACTTTTTCCCGGATGAGGCGAAAATAATTGTCGCTGGAAGTACCTGGCAAAAGGATGAGGAAATAATATTATCCGCATATAAGCACCTCCTGAGCCAATTTAAAGATTTAATCTTAATTTTAGTCCCGCATGAACCAAATTATGAGAGATTGAAGGAAATAGAGAAAATGACCTCAAAATTAGACCTTTTATCTATCAAATGGTCAACATTAAAGGAATTCAGCACAATTGGTGATGCAAAAGTAATCGTCGTGGACCGGATAGGACTATTAGCCCAACTTTATCAACTGGGAGATTTGACTTATGTAGGAGGGAGTTTTGGTTATGGGGTGCATAATTGCCTTGAGCCAGCGGTTATGGGTAAACCAGTCTTTTTCGGTCCCAGGATTAATAATTCTAAAGAGGCAAGATTATTAGTTGAAAGAGGAGCAGGATTTGTCGTTACCACTTCGCAAGAATTGACAACTATAATGATGCAATTATTAACCCAGCCAGAATTACTTACTAAATCAGGTCAATCTGCCTTTGAATTAGTCAAAGAAAGCTTAGGTGCTACAGAAAAAATTATGATGGAAATAGAAAAAATAATGCGATGAAAAGCCTAAATATAAAAAATGGAGTTTTTACCTTACAGGAAAAAGAAAGATTTTTGCTCATCGGTGAATTCCAGTATTTTAGAATAAAGAAAAAACTTTGGGCAGAAGGACTTTCAAAACTAAAATCTATTGGCTTTAATGGTATTTCCACTTATGTCCCATGGGTCTGGCACGAGGTAGAGGAAGGTAACTTTGATTTTAGAGGGAAAACCTATCCAGAAAGAGATTTAATTGGCTTTATAGAAGAATGTAAAAAAAAGAGTTTGTTTTTAGTTATCAAGCCAGGACCCCTCATCTACGCCGAATACCGGGGATTGGGTAATCCTTTATGGATTGGAGAGCGATATAAAGAAACCGTGATGCTTAAGCCCAATGGTAAACCACATAAGGGAGATTTTTATTATAATTACTCCTTACTCCATCCTACCTACCTTTCATTAATCAAAAAATGGTTTTCTGCGGTTATTGATGTCATCCAGCCATATTTTAATGACCCTATTGTTATGCTCCAGATAGACAATGAAACCGGACTTATGTTCTATAACCAACTTGGGGAATTAGATTTTAATTCTGACACCATCAATCATTACCAAAGTTTTTTAGAACAAAAATATCAGGCTCTATCTACCCTAAATCAGGTCTTCAAGAAGAACTATTCATCTTTTTCAGAGATTTTACCTCCAGAGAAAATATTTGGTCGTCAGGAGGCTATGGACTGGCAGATTTTTTTGGAAGTATGGGTAACAGAATATCTGTTGAAACTTAAAGAGTTGATTAAAGAATTAGGGGTCGATTTACCTCTGCTTATCAACGAACCAGCCACATATCTTTCTCCAACCAATCCCGAATTAAAAGAACCTATCGGAGATATTTATGGCTATAATTTATACACCAAAGCCACTGGTAGCCTTTATACCGCAGATTTTCCTTTTTCTAATTCCCAATATCCGGCGTTATTTAAAGCTTATACTTCTAAAAAACCATTGTTTGCTGGTGAATTAGGCAGTGGCTGGTTTGATAAAAGGGCTTATGTGTCAAATGAGGCGACATTACAGGTAATGATGGGGTCAATTGCCCACGGCGTCAAAGGATTTTGTCTATTCCCTGTTCATGATGGCGTAGAGATAACTGGTGAAATTTATAATTTTAAATCCATCCTTGATTATCAGGGAAATACTACCCCAAGATATGATTTAGTCACTAAAGTTAATAAATTTATTGTAGAGAATGAGCAAATGTTAATCTCCTCCACCGCGATTTATGACCCAATTGCGATTTTAACCTATTTCCCTAATTTTAGATTTACGCCGCAAGATTATCTTCCTTTTCAAATATTTCCAGACCCTATCAAATATATGGCTTTTTTAGGGCATTATGGCATTTACGCCTTACTTCTTCAGGCAGGTTTTAATCCCGAAATTTTATCCATAGAAAGGGTTACGGATTTGAAGAGATTTAAAGTGGTTATATTTCCAACCAAAGGGTTTATTTCGCCAGATTTATTAGAGAAACTAAGGGAATATATTAAACACGGTGGAAATCTTATTACCCTTCCCAAACCCATTACTGAAGATATCTATGGTAATCCATTACAAGTAACTGATATTTATCCAGAAATTCCCTCGCAAGAAATTTACCCTGACCGTTTAAGGTTGCTTAAACACCTTATTTGGCATTTTCTTATCAAATACAATCTTTGGACAAGACCGACTTTGAAAAAGGCACATAAAACCCAGATGCATATCTGTGATACCTTTGAACCTTTGTTGGTGGGACAACATGCCAGATATAAAGGGATAGAGATAAAATCAGAGGTAGGGGATATTCGAGCAGATTATTATCTAAGTTTTTATGAAAAGGCAGTAACCCCCATCTTAAAATATAAAGGCAAACCTGTTGGCTATATATCTCATCTCGGGTTGGGCAAAAGTATCGTCATTGGCACGCTCCCTGGTGGTTGTTTTCTTACACCAACTTACTACCAACTCTCTAAATCCACAAGAACATCTTTAACCACTTTTATTACTCATCTTATGAAAATTTCAGGTGTTGAACAAAAAATCTTAACCAGTTTGGAAATAGAAGTAGTAATAAGAAATGTGGGAAAAGGGTATTTAGTCTTTATCATCAATCGGCTGGGAAAACAAGAAGGAATCTTAAAATTCAAAGACCTGAATTTTATTAAAGCAACAAAACTCTTTTCCTACAAGGAATCTTCGGTTTTAATTAAATCTAAAGATGAGATTGAATTAACAATTGATGCGGATGATGTTGTCGTCATCAATTTACAATCTAAATAGTGTATGGAGTGTAGTGTCCGTGACACTGCTGAATCTTATAACTATGGCGAGAGATTTGATACATCGATGTGAAAAGGGTTGTATATATCTTTAACTTTTTTTTGACATCATCTAAATTCTGAAAACCATGCGAGGGACTAAGAGATGGTTTTACAATGGTTCCTGGCAGGGAAGATGATACCCTTTGTGCTTCTCACCTACTCTTTCACTCTTTTATGACCTTCCAATTACCTTCGGGAGGATAAGGAGAGCGTTGCAAATAGTTTTTAGTTATGGTACGGGTTTGGGAGAGTTTTGGGTGATAAAAGATGCCAAAGCGACAAAAAAGAAATAATTTGCTTAGTTGAGATCAAGAGGAGGGAATACTATATAGTTGTAACTCCAAAAAATAATTAGCCTCGTAGAGGCAACCTGTTTGTAGTAGGAATCAAATTAACCAAAAATTAGCTCCAGAGGAGCGACCTGAAAAATGGATTGAATGATTTAGGTCGCTCCTATGGAGCTTTATGTGATGGGTGGGTTTTCTTCTACAAACAGATTGCTCCTCTGGAGCAAATTTAATAAGCAAAAGATGGCAGAAAATGAAGTAAAGCAATGCCTGTGACCATAGATATAGCTTTAACTCCTACGCAACGCTCTCAGGATAAGTGTGTCCAAAGAGCCGAATTTTTTGTTGACAAAGGATAAAATTTGTGGTAAAATATCCTCACAATGGGCACAAATGGATATAATACCCAAAACACTCAAAAAGCAATGTCCTATCAGTAAATGAACAATTGACACTTTTATTCAATTCTTTATTCATTGTTTGTAACCGTTCAGCCACAGAGGCACAGAGTTCACAGAGAATTAGAGAAATTAGCCACAAATGGACACGAATTAACCTGTGACATTCGATAAATGTAGTGCGAACCTTTAGGTTCGCTTTCCTGCT
>JBFLXS010000209.1 GCA_040755795.1 bacterium
GTGCCAACTTTGCCCGCAGTATAAATTTCTTTCCCGGCGGTCATTGTCCCTGCCGGGTCATTTGTAACAAATTGTGTTTGGGCGGTTACTGTCCAGGTATTGCCATAACTATCCACAGCCGTAACCTCATACTTTACCTCACTGTTAGAGGTAGTTGTGGCGCCGTGTGGTGAAATTAAGAGTGAAGTAACGCTACCAGGATTTACAGTAATCGTCACTATTGCCGTGATACTCCCTGAGGTAACCGCAATCGTGCCAGTCATTGCCTTTGTCCCTGCTTGAAAAATGGTAAATGTCCCTTTTTCTGCCATAAAGGTAAAACTACCCAATAAATTACTACTCACTGTCCAGGTATAACCTGCTTCTGGCAGTATTTCAAAATGTGAGCTGGTATATCCTTTCGCCATAAATGAGGCTGTGCCAAGCTGAGCAATGGTTGAAGTTGCCGGTTCGATGATGATGGACGCCAGCTCACCACCAATGATATTAAAAGGATTACTTGTGCCAACATTAGGATTAGGGAAGCCATCGTTAGCAATTATCCGGGCATTGATTTGATTATTATAAATTGTTACAGTCCCACACCATGTCCCTGTTCCCTGAGGAATAGTAACTTGCGAAGGGATAATAAGGTTATCCGGAACTTCTAAAGAAACGGTTATAGGAGGATGATTTATATCATCATTATTCCCAAATTCATCCTTCGCAAAGATAGTAATTGTCCCCGGAATACCAACATTCATCGTCCCGATATAATCAAATTCAAAATGAGTGTATAGCTGAGGAGAAACTGTAAAAAGACTACTTGTTCCTATCTTCTCATCTGATTGGACAATAATGGAAATATTAGCACCCGCAGTGGTAATGGAGGCGTTATCATCAAAATAACCGTTATTAAATGTAATCACATCGGGCGTAATTGTCCCCGGAATATTAAGCCCTAAGCTCGCTGTGCCATTATATGGCGGGGAAGGAATTAGACCATCTCCAAGCCGATTACCGTTTTTATCTCGAGCCTCTATCCCAATGCTAAATCCTCCCCCTGCATAAGCAATAGCAGGAGGATGGATAGAAAACGCAAAATGGTCAAGGGTAGGTATGTTACCGATTAAAATATAAGTTGCTGGAAGATGAGGGATAGAGGCAGTAACTATATTTAACTCTGTATTAACCGTTCCTGGTATAAGAACCCATTGGCTATTACCTTCATCAAGACGATAAATCTTTAATGATTGTTCAAATACTGCCCAGGTTCCAGTCTCGACATATCCTGGATAGCCAACACGCTCTAAATACGAGAGGCTAAGTGTTACTGTATCAGTTTCAAAGGTTTGCTGTAGAAGTGTTGGTGTGCCACTAAAAACCTTTATCTCACGGATTGAAGATGGCACTTGTTCAAGTGTTGGGTCAAGATTATTGTTAGCTGTATCAATCATCACACTTGAGGTCGCAGGATTAATATCTGGATAATAATCTATTCCTTGAAAAACGCCATTTTTAAAGGCAATTGTCGTTGTTCCCTGAGCAAATATCTTTGTCACCGTGCCACCCTGAGCATCATCTATCAACACAAAGAAATCATTGCTTGTGCCTCTAATGTCATTTGCTTGACTTAAGATATAAGTCATTCCTAAAAATTCAGTTCCTAAAGAGATACTTCCTGCACCGATACCCTGATTAAGGTTAATTGTAGTCAAAGTTCCATTTTTAGCATCGTATAAATTCGTCTCGGTCGCATAATCAGAGATAAGATTTTCGTATTTATCCCGTGCCGTCACCGTGGCATAGAATATTTCATCTCTGATTTGATTGGCAATAGGTTCAAAGGAAAAATGGGTAATTGTGCCAGGATTAATATTAATCGAGGTTTGCGTGGCAACATTGTCGTATTTCACGGTTAAAGTCCCTTTGCCGGCTAAAGTTCTGGCTTCAAATGTCGTTGTTGAACCGATAATAGAGGTAAGAGTCCCCAGAGTCGTCGCCCAGTCGAATATTAAACCCATAATTTCATGTCCAAATTCATCATATCCAGTAGCCGTAATGGTGCAGGTCGCATCTACCTGTAAATTAATCGTCTGTGTAGAAAGGGTGATGTAGGATAAAGTGCCAATCTTTGTGGTGATAGTAGCAGATGTTGAAGTGCCATAGACCGAGACTACTTGAATGAATGATTCCGTCCCAACTTCAGTTGATGCCGTCCAAATTGCCTCGATTTTACCGTCAGTATTAGTCGTGCCTACCGTCCTATCTAATGTCCCGGTGCCAATAACAGATAATTCTGCAGTTGTGCCCTGGACTTCCACTGGATTGCCATATTGGTCAGTTAATTGCACCGTGACGGAAGTAGTCGCTCCGACTGCAACAGAATTGGTGCCTAAAGCAATGGTGAATTTATTGGGCGGTCCTGGTAAAATAGCAAAGATGTTAGATGTCCCGCGCCTGGTTTCATCAGCTATCTGATGGGTAAAAAGAAATACCTCATCATAAGATTTCGTATTACCACTTTCGGTTAACGGTCCTAAATGACCACTAGTGAAAGTAAAGGTAGGAGATTGAGTTGCATTCCAGACCAGCTGTGTAATTTCACCATCCGCGCTAATAAATAAGTAATTAGCATCACCATAATCACCAACTACATTATCCCATTTATCTTTGGCATATACTGTAAAAATAATATTTTCCCCTGCTGTTAGAGTTGCAACAGGGTCATAGGTAAAATGATGTAACGAAGCAAAATTAACCGTAACAGTAGTCGAAGTTGCAATGCCATTTGCAGTTACGGTTGCCATACCTGTTCCTGTTTTAGTTGCATATAAGTAGGCGATAGGAGATTCGTAAGTAATTGTCCCAATATTTGTTTCCCAGACACAGCTAATCGTGGCTAACTGGTTCCCATAGGCATCATAGCCAGTTGCGGTTAAGGTCAATGTTGAGCCTGCAGTCATTGTCGCTGGTGAAGGAGAAATCGCCAGGGAACTCAAAGTGCCTGCAAGAATAGTTACCGTCCCAATTGCCGTCCTCGTGCCACTTTTAACCGCAATAGTCCCTGTTGTGGCTAATGTTCCTGCAGTAAATACCGTTGATGTTCCTTGTGCTGGGGTAAATGTTCCCACTATAGATTCCCAGTCATAAATTAGTCCATCAATCTTGTTTCCATAAACATCTTCTCCATTACAACTGAAGGAGATAGTGCCTTCAATAGTAGTTGTGGCATAGGTAGGGATAAGATTTATGTGATGAAGTCCTGCAGGAATAACAGTGAACAGGTTACTTGTGCCCACCGCACCACTTGAATGCGTCGCAATAATAAAACCCATCTTAAAAGCTGTGGTAATGGTCATAGTTCCTGTCCATTGTCCATTTGTAAAAGTCCCGGTCTGTGTCGGGGTGATTGTTCCTGGTGGCAAAGCAAGAACCCCTAATGAAACCGTGCCTATAAAATCTTCGGCAAGATTACCATAATTATCATTAGCCGTGATTGTGCCCCAAAAAGGTATTCCAGCAGTTTGCGTCCCAATATCACTAAATTCAAATTTGGCTACAGAGCCACTTTTCGTGATGATTAGAGATGAAGTGCCAGATATTCCATTAAATGAATTTGTTGTAATGAGGACTTTAATTTGACTACCTGCGGTAGTCCCTACCTGACAGGTAGTGCTAATCTGACCATTGGCATCCGTGATAGTAGTTAAAGTGCCCAGAGTTCCAGTTGCATTAGGAGTTTTTGCCCAAATGCTTAAATTACATTCAACACCCGCTGTCCCAATTCGAAATCCAGTATTATCGGCTAAATATGCCGTAATGGTCGTTGTCCCTGCCGCAGAAACAGATATTGTCCCGGGGGGTGATAAAAAGATAAATTGCGTAGGTGTTCCGGCTTCAACTAAAAAAGAATTACTTGTTCCCTGCAAGACAATTTCTGGTGACTGAGTAAAAGTCCCTCTGGCGTAAATGGTATAACTACCCGGTAAATCAATACAAATACTTTTTGTCCCAAAGCCCGAAATCACACTCATCGTCCCCAGACTACTTGTGCCATTAGAAATAGTTAAAGTAACTGTTCCTGCAATATGGCTATCTTGAGTTAGGTTATCAAATTCATCTGCACTATTCAAGGTAACATCAAAAGGGGTGCCGGGTCTCTGAGGTGAGAGGATATGTTCAAAGATAAACTTAGTTGTTGAGGTCGGAAAGATAGTCACACTAATTGAAGTCTGTGTGCCATCTGCGCTTAGGGTTAATGTGCCGGTGGTGGCTTTGGTGCCGGTTAAGGTTGTTGAAGTGCCCAGGATTGGATTTATTGTGCCTGCAGTGGTTTGCCAGAAATACTGGAAGGACTCAACCGAATTACCATATTTATCCGTTCCTGAACCCAAAAAAAATAAACTACCACCTGCGGTGATAGTTCCTTTGGTAACAGACACGCCTTGTTTATCAAGTATCCAGACAGTTGTTGGCGTTCCCGCAAACAAGGTAATAATCAAATGTGCCGTTACCGAGATTGTGCCATCTCTTGCCTCGACCGTTAGTGTCCCACGCATAGTTTTTGTCCCGGCAGAAAAAGTAACCGTAGAGGTATTTGTTGAACTAAGCGTGCCCAACGGCTCTGGCTCAAACCACCAACTATAAGTCAAACTGCCAAATTTCTCACCAAAAGAACCATAGCCCTGCCCCGTATAGGTAACACTACCTCCCACGAGGACATTTGAAGAACCAGTGATTGTGGCAAAACTCAAGGCAGTAGGAGAACCAATCACCTCATTCGATTTATCACTCCATTTACTTTTATTAGTAGAACTCGCCGGGTCATAAGCATAAGCAACAAAATAATATAATTTTCCATTGTCTAAATTTGAAATAATTGTTTCGGTTGAAAAAGAAGAAGTGAGACTTCCACATTCTGCCACAATTCCTGCATCCTGATAATAATCATAATTTTCACTACTTACACCAGTTCGAGAACCATAATACACCCAAAATCCTACCTGATGATTAGAATCCGTATTTTGTATGGAGAGCTTTATCCAGGTGTTACCGTTAATTACATTATAGATTTGTGGTGTTTCAAGAATTGCCTTAGTCGTTGCCCCTACACAATTTGATAGGTCAGACCAATTCCCGGCATCATCTACGGCCTTAATACCAAAATAATATAAAGTTTTTGGGGACAAATTTTCAACAGAATAATAATAATATTTTCCATCAAAGGACAGGGTATCAGGAGATAAGGTCTTACTTCCAAAAACCTTACCCCAATTATTATTGGTAATAGGTGTAGTTGCATAATTGATGACATAATATGTAGGTGTGCCAATATCAAAATCATCTCCTGTTGGTAACCATTGTAAAGTCACACTCCCTAATCCTATCCCTCTAAGCTCAAGTGTGATTTGGTCAGGAGAAACTGTATCAATCCCAATCCAGGGAGAATATTCTACATATTCACTCACTTTATCCCCACTCCCTTGAGGTGCAGGACCTGAAGGATCTCCCCACCAGTTATTAGTCGCCGTAATTGTTCCAACTCCCAAACCCTCGTTAAGAATCCCATAAGAAGTATTTCCAATTATATTACTGTTAGTAATGTTTAGGCTGGGTATTCCGCTATATTTAGCATAAATACCGTATTTACTCTTCATCAATGAACTACTTCCTATTTGAGGACAGGAACTATTAGAATAGATACAGGATGGTCCTACATTATCATAGGTAGCAGTTCCCGCTCTTATTGTGGTCCAGGTAATTGTTGGTGAACTATTATTAAATATAGCTACACCATGAGAATACACATTGGAGATATCTGTATTTGATATTTCAGGTGCAGAACTATCACACCAAATGGCAGGTTTAGGACCTGTACTATCATTTCCTCCATATTCAATCTTACAATATTTAAGGTAAGAATTCTGACTATATCCCGTAAATTTTATATACCCCCAGTCACCCGGATTAACCGGTATTTGATTAGAAGTAAAGGTAATCCGTCCTCCGTCAGTGCCATTTGCCTGTAAACAACCTGATATCCAGTAAGAGGCATCACCTATTATAATAGCTCTATTCTTATCAACTTTTATAGTTACTCCCGCATCAATAGTTAATGTTCCGGGAGATAGCAAATCCCCAATTAATAAATTATCGTTAGTAATCAGATATGGTATTCCCTGATTATGCCAGGTTATATCTTCAATGATACCAGTGGAAGAAACACCACATATACAGATGACATTGCCACTTGAACCTTCTACCCCATTATTTATAATTGTATTATCTTTCATATCTAACATTGGACCTGTAAGGACAGGATATCCATCATTATCTCTTATTAGACAATGCTGAAGGTAGAGTATGGGATGAGAGAGAGAGAGAATAATAGAATAAATTCCAGCATTATCACTATTTGAAATAGTACAGCTTGCTATCACGGGTAATTGAACACAGTTAGTACAGTAAATATTTCCATTAGGCTTTCCCCCATATTCTATCTGACAATAGGTCAGTTTTGAGGGTTTTGAAGTCCCATTAAATATAATTCCTGCCCAGTCTCCTTTGTTCTTTGGATTTTGATTGGAGGTAAAGGTAATCGTTCCATCTGGAGTTCCCTCAGCTATCAGGATTCCATTAATAATCATTGCCGTCGCAGTTTTAAATCTTACCTCTACACCAGGCTCAATCGTCAATGTCCCATTAACATATATCATTCCCGTAGCAATATAAGGGCTGCTACCTTTAGTCCATGTCCCGGACTGCCCATCCGCAACGACTGTTCCACTTACATAAGTATCTGCGCGGGCAAAAGATGAAATAAAAATAGCCATTAATACACTACTGCATAAAACTTTAATTATCTTCTGCATATTTCCTCCGTTTCTCTGCATCTCTAAAGTATTAAGTTTTGTAAGCGTTCAGGTGGTGTAACAAAAGGAGATGTGGAGATTAAGGAGATAGGGAGATATTATTAAAAAAATTGAAATTAATAGAAACTAATAGAAATTTATGGAAATTTGTTGTTTTCCACAA
>JBFLXS010000210.1 GCA_040755795.1 bacterium
TTTCAGGAGGAAATAGTAGGCAAGTAGGTAGTAGGAAAGGGATAAAGGATGTGCACGGTATTCCTCTTCTGGGGACAATGTCTCCCCTTTCCTACTTCCCTACTCTCCTACTTTCCTACAGGCTGAAGAGTTACCATTTTTTTTATAATAATATCTCCTTAATCTCCACATCTCCTTTTGTTACACCACCTGAACGCTTACCTTTTTTTTAAAGATTGTAATTCTAAGGAAGATATAAAACGAAAGGTTGAGTTTTTCAAAGGACAAATTTCCTCAAATTTGCCTGAAATCTGGCATAATTTTTTGAATGAAATGGGTGTGGCTACTTTTGGACGACGGACAAAAGGAATTTTTACCTTATTTTTAGGTTCAAAAAGGGTATTTTTTTCGCTCAAACAATGGATTTTTCCAACAAAAGGGTTGTTTTTCATAGAAATATCACCGGCCATAGTTAATATCTCTGCAAAAAATAAGGTTTTTCCATTTTATCTTTTTACATAACTTCAGTAATTACAAGGTTCTTTTGTCGTTTAAGAATAGCCACACCCAAATCAGACTGAAGCCTGTGGCTACCAGCCTTCCCGAGTCCCGAACCCCGAGTCCCGAGTCCCGATTTTCAGGCGAATAGCACGCTGATGACGCGGATGTTGCGGATATTTCGCGGATAAAAAATATATTATGGAAAAAATCCGCTAAAATCCGTTAAATCCGCGTTATCCGTGTGCTATTTTAACATTATTTTCAGAAGAAAATTGTCTTGACATAATTCCATATCTGTGGCATACTATATAATAATATTTTTCACAATAACTGGATAAAAAGGAGGTGATGAGTATGAAGAGATAAAACTTTTTTGTAAAATGGTCAGATGTAAAACTGACCATTGGGTAAGGAAAGTAAGAGAGTAATTAATCGGTAATCAGGTGAGGGAAAACAGGTTTTTTTCAACCGCAAGATTTCACACTAAAATGACCTGTCCCAAAATCTCTCTACTCTCTACTTTCTACTCTCTACTTATGAAAAAAAGGAGGTTAAGATTAAATGAAAAAGACATTAATAACAGCTTTAAAAAGTGTGTGTTTGACTGTAGTAATGGTGAGTTATGGCGTGCTGGTAGAGGGAGCAGTATTGCATGTTCCATCAGAGTATGCGACTATTCAATCAGCAATTACGGCGGCGGTAGATGGAGATACGGTGTTAGTAGATGATGGGACATACAGTGAGAACATCAATTTCCTGGGTAAAGGTATCACTGTGGAGTCTGTCCATGGCACAACCAGTACCATAATTGACGGCAATGCCAGTGGTAGTGTGGTAACCTTTAAATCTGGCGAGGACACTAAGTCGGTTCTGAGTGGGTTCACAATACAGAATGGACGAGCTGACTATGGCGGTGGGATTTATTGCTACTACTCCTTGCCGACAATTACCAACTGCACCATCAGTGGAAATTTCGGTGGGGCCGGCGGCGGGATTTCTTGCTCCTCCTCCTCGCCGACAATTACCAACTGCACCATCAGTGGAAATTCAGCTGGGGCCGGCGGCGGGATTTCTTGCAGGAACTCCTCCTCGCCGACGATTACCAACTGTACCATCAGTGGAAATTCAGCTAACTCTATTGGCGGCGGGATTTCTTGCTCCTCCTCCTCGCCGACGATTACCAACTGTACCATCAGTGGAAATTCAGCTAGGGACATGAGCGGCGGGATTTGTTGCTGGTACTCCTCCTCGCCGACAATTACCAACTGTAGCATCAGTGGAAATTCAGCTAATAATTATGGCGGCGGGATTTGTTGCGGGAACTCCTCCTCGCCGACAATTGTCAACAGTATCCTATGGGGTGATACTCCAGAGGAAATCTATTTAAGTCTCAGCTCTATAGACATCACCTACTCTGATATCCAAGGCGGTTATGCAGGAGAAGGCAACATTGATGCTGACCCATTGTTTGTTGGTGGTGGTGATTATCACTTAACCGCAGATTCACCCTGTATCGATACCGGCACGAGTGCAAATGCACCTGCAGATGACATCGATGGTGATATAAGACCACAGGGTGCAGGCTATGATATGGGCTCGGATGAGTATGTTGAGGAAATACAACCACCTGTCCCTGATATCAAGGCAAATGGCTCCGATGGAACAATAACTACCTCAGGGACAGTATCAATCACCATTGAACTTAATTCAGGAGGTTATGCCGGTCAAAATGCAGATTGGTGGCATGTGGCAGAGACACCTTTTGGTTGGTATCGGTATCAGGTAAGTGGAAATACATGGGTGCCAGGTCTGACGGTTAGTTATCAAGGACCTTTATTTAACCTGACTCCTCCATTTAATACCTTGAACACACCTCTACCTTCAGGGACTTACATTATCTACTTTGGAGTAGATATGAATATGAATGGTGGGATAGATTTTGATAGTCTGTATTATGACCGTGTAGTAGTCATAGTGCCATAAAGGAATGGGAATTTGAGAGATGGTGGGGCAGACCTTGCGAGGTCTGCCCCCCAGGGGCCATCTACACGGGGAGTGGGCACAAACGGGGATGAAAATGGGTTTGATGGTTCAGGTGAAATCAGACGGAAGCCTGTGGCTGCCAGCCTTCCCGAGTCCCGAGTCCCAAGTTCCGATTTTCAGGGGAAAGGAAGTTTCACGCCAAGCACGCAAAGAACGCAAAGGGAAATAAGGGAAAAAATTACCTTTGCGTCCTTTGCGGGAAAAAACTATTTTCAGGAAAAAGGAGGTAAAAAAAACCAATGAGTGTTAGTTATAAAGAACTTGGGTTGGTAACAACCAGAGAAATGTTTAAGGTGGCGATAGAGAAAGGTTTTGCTGTGCCAGGATATAATTTCAATAATATGGAGCAATTGCAAGCGGTCATTCGTGGGTGTGTTGAGACAGATTCACCAGTTATTTTGCAGGTATCCAAAGGTGCCCGTGAATATGCTAATTCAACTTTACTCCGTTATATGGCTCTGGGAGTGGTCGAGATGGTTAAGGAGGGTGGCAATGAAATCCCAATTACCTTACATCTTGACCATGGTGATACCTTTGAGCTGTGTAAATCTTGTATTGATACTGGATTTAGTTCAGTAATGATTGATGGCTCGCATCATCCTTATGAACAAAATATCGCTTTGACCAGGCAGGTCGTAGAATATGCCCACTCTAAAGATGTGGTAGTTGAAGGTGAACTTGGAATTTTAGCCGGGATTGAAGAAGAAGTAAAGGCAGAAAAGACTACCTATACCCATCCTGAACAAGTAGAAGATTTTGTTTCTCGAACTGGTGTTGATTCTCTGGCTATTGCTATTGGGACAAGTCACGGGGCATATAAATTCAAACCCAAACCTGGTGAATCGATACCACCTTTACGATTTGATATACTTGAAGAGGTTGAAAAGCGATTGCCTGGTTTTCCAATCGTTTTACACGGTGCCAGCTCTGTCTTACAAAAGTATGTGGAGATAGTTAATCAATATGGTGGTAACCTATCCGGGGCTATTGGTGTCCCGGAAGATCAATTACGCCGAGCCGCTAAAAGTGCGGTCTGTAAAATCAATATCGATACGGATGGACGGCTTGTCGTCACGGCGATGGTGCGTAAAATCCTGGCTGAAAATCCAAAAGAATTTGACCCCAGAAAATACCTTGGCCCAGCACGGGAAGAATTAGTTGAGATGATTAAGCGTAAAAACATAGAAGTTCTTGGCTCAAATGGACATGGTAAGGAAATTTTAAAGGCGATAAGAGGTGAATGAATAAAAAATCTTTTATCTTACCAGTTTTACTCATTTTACTCATCGGCTGTTTTTGTATGGGATTCTGGGGAGAATGGGATTTTTATATCGTTAATGACCACCCTATCAGGATTCAATACCTGTGGGATACATTAAAGATAAATCTGCCTATCTTTCATAAACTCATCTATTGGAATCCCTTCATAAATTGTGGAGAGCCCAGTTTATATTTGTATCCACCAGGTTTTATCATCTTTGGAACAGCAATTGACTTGATTACCTTCCATCAACTACCCATAGAAATAATCTATAAACTCCTTCTTATCTTTGCCTATTACTTACCGGGAATTACCAGCCTTTTATTTTACAAGAAAATAGGTTTGAGTCGAATCAGTGCCTTACTGGGCGCGCTGGCAATGATGCTCTATTCCAATATGACCATTGGTGGTGATGTTGAAGGCGGAATGATTATTGGATTCTTAAATATGCGACTGGCGGTTGGTCTGGCACCTCTTATCTTGTATTTTGCCTTATCATGGAACTTGAAAAATGCCATATGGACAGGATTGACATTAGGTTTATGCCTTTTAACCCATCCCTGGGGCTGTTTGTTGCCTATTCTGGCAATAATACTTTTAGGGACGCCTTCTAAAAAATCGATCGGACTTTTACTCCTTATCTTCGTTTTAGCCTCTGGAATATCGTGTTTTTGGTCATTACCGGCATTTTCCCATCGGGAATTTCTTAGACGGGCTGTTATCTGGGACTTTTCTCCAGACGATATTTTTACCTGGATTAAACAATTACAACCCTTTTGTTTATTATATTTAATCTCCCTTGCAGGATTACATAAAAAACATCTACGATTAGGCTTTTTACCTCTAATTATTTTAATCGTCATCCCTGGAAGTTATTTTTTTCACCTCGAATTACTTGAGCCTTCAAGGCTAAAAGATAATTTTTTCTTCTCAATACTGCTTTTATCGGCTGTTGGAATAGAGCAGTTATTAATTTGGTTAAAATGGAGAACTATTTATTCCATTGCCTCTATTTGCCTGATTATCATTTTGCTTGTTCCTTTTATGAATTCACCAACAAGAGATTCATATACTTATGGAAGTATCACCTATTATGAAAATTTTGATAAATATTACCAGATGAATAATATTTTCCATACCTTAAAAGATTCACCACCAGGTAGAATCCTTTTTACCTCTTCATCCCGGCCAATGAAAGGGGTATATCATACCCATATTTTTGCCTTGACACCTGTTTTTATTGGCCGAGAAATTATAGGAGGAATACCGACCGCTCATACCCCAATGGCTAATTATCTTTATTATGGTGGTAAGCAAAATAAGAATACAGATTTTGCTGAGGCATTTGATAATAAATCTATCTTTGGAATGAACTATGACGAAGGCGTGGATGTTCAAAGACTACATAAAATATGTTCACGGTTGAATATTACGACGATTGTTGTTGGCAAATATGAGGATAAAGTCCGTTCTTTTTTTCTTGCCAATCCTGACTATTTTCCATTACGGACAAAAATAGGTAGGTTTCATTTCTTTGATGTTGCCAACTACAAATATTCCCTTTTAGATTATAATAAAGCAGTGGTTATTAAAGGGAAAATGGATGAAATTCACATTCGAGTATTAGAGGCAAAACAAAATACCACACTGGGGGTCAAAATTTCCTATTATCCCTTGTGGAAGGCGTCCATTGATAATATTCAATTAAAAGTTAGTCAGGATGAAATGGGTTTGATAAAGGTCAATCTGCCAGCAGGGAAAAATTACATTGTGAAGTTAAAATATGAAGAGGGACTGATGGAACAAATTGGCTGGATTATCACCATTTTATCATTAGTGAGTGGTTTTCTTTTGCTCTGTTGCCAGCCATTTTTTACTCAAGTAGTGAACAATGAGGCCGGCTAAGAAACCGCAAGCCATATTGGTCAATAGGGAAACACCAATGGTTACTATTAGAGGGATTATGTCTTTATTCAAATGAATATCTTTAGCAAATTTGGTCAGTTCTACGCCGACCAGAAACATCATCGCACCAATAATAGCGGTAGGGAAGAAGGTGAACAAGCCAGCGATTGAAGAGGCTAAAAACAACCCCATTACGATTTCAAGGATTCCTTCGATAATATTTGTCCCACCGGTTCGTGCCCCAAAGTAGTATTGACCGGCTAAACCACCTGCACCATGACACATAGGCATTCCTCCAAAAAATGGGACAATCAAGTTCATAATCCCCTGGTTATAAGAAAGTTGTTTTTCACTCACCGATTTATCTGGCCAGTATGTTTTAATTAATGAAGCTGTAGCAATCGTGGCGTTGGTAATTGTCAGCGGAATTTGTGCAAACCCTGCCAATAGTAATGTTTGCCAGACTTCATCAAGGCGAAAGGAAGTAATTGGTGGCAGGCTAAAATCAGGTGGAGTAACTTGCCTGAACTGTCCTTTGACCAACATCATTCCCACACCAAAAAATATCAAGACAACAGCGGCAGGGGCATAGCGATTTTGTCGTAATGTCAATACTATCACGATGGAAATAAGACCAACTATCCAGCCGGTCGAAAGCATTTTGAATGCCTGAATGGCCAGAAGTATCCCTAATGTTACCTGGATACCGCGTATAACAGAATTAGGTGTCCTCTTTGCCAAATAACCAACCGCACCACTTAGAGCAAAAAGTCCCCAGATAACACCCATCGCAAATCCAGAGGCGTAAACCATTGATGGTGACCAGTGTTGGGCAATAGCCATTACCGCCAGCACCTTCATCGGTTCAATAGGCATAGGTAGACGATAAACAAGACCAGTAATGATATTTGCCAGTCCCATCATCACCAGGAATCCTGATGGATTAAGCCCACAGATAACAATATAACCAATAGCCAGTGGAAAAAGTGTTCCAAAATCACCCATAGAGCCGGCTAACTCTCTTAGGTTAAATTCAAAGGATTTACTGATAGGAATTTGCTTTTTGCACATGCTGAAGGTATTTTAGTATAAATTTTATCCTGAGTCAACAAAAAAATTTCGTAACCGTCAGGTAGTCCTTTGGAGAGCGTTGCGTAGGACTTAAGGCTATATCTATGGTCCCAGGCATTGCTTTACTTCATTTTCTGCCATCTTTTGCTTATTAAATTTGCTCCAGAGGAGCAATCTGTTTGTAGAAAAAAATGCCCAC
>JBFLXS010000211.1 GCA_040755795.1 bacterium
CGTTCCTACGGAACTGATTGATTTGTCTATCTATTCCTACCGATATTATGTTCCTAACGGAACGATTATTCTCATGCCTTATTTATGGGTATTATCCTATGTAAACTTCCAGTTAATAACCGCTATACCAAATAAAGGAGGACTTCAATGGAAAAGACAAGGGAAGAGGAAATTTTGACAGCTAAAAAGGAAGAGGTGGTAGATATCTATGAAGATTTGCTTAAGAAGGTGTGGGATAGGATTGTACTGACATTAGGGGCGGTTACTGTAGTTGCTCTGTGGCGTAGAGTAATCAAACGGACTGCTAAAAAATATACGATTCTTCAGTACTTAGATGTTACCACTGAGGGAATTCAGTTCCAAAAATTAAAATCCAGAATATCTGAGCAGGAAAAAAAGATTATCAAGGATGGGTTTGAGGAGTTGATATTGGATCTATTTGATCTATTAGCTGAATTGACCGGGGATATGATTGTTGATAAACTATTTAAGAATGAAGTTACAACCAAGCTGAAAAGTATCCCAGAATAACAAAAGTAGAGAGTAGAAAGTAAAGAGAAATAGAGCTGATGCAGGAGGAAAAAATGATACAAGAAAAAAGTAAATCTTATTTAGAAGAACTTTATAAAATCTCGGAGTTGATGAGTTCTACATTTGACTTAGAAGAATTGTTAGAATTGATTATGGACTCAAGTATTAGAGTAACTAAGGCAGATGAAGGCTCCCTGATGCTTTTAGATGATAAAGAAGAAACTCTACAGATTAAGGTTGCAAGAGGTCTGCCAGAAGAGGCTAAGAAATCAGTCAGAATCAAAGTTGGCGAGCCAATTGCAGGCCTGGTAGCTAAAGAGGGAAAACCACTGCTTCTTACACACCAGAGTATTAGACAAGACCCCAGACTTTCAGCCCTTCAGGAGAGAGGAGCTATTAAATCAGCTCTTTCTATCCCCTTAAAGACTAAGGATAAGGTCATTGGGGTACTTAATTTGAATGTCATTATTACTGAGGCTACTTTTACTAAAGAAGATGTAGCACCTCTTACTATTTTTGCTGCGCAAGCTGCCGTGGCGATTGAAAATGCTATGCTTTATTCTACTGCACAGCGCCGGACTGGAGAACTTCTCATACTGAATAGAATTGGCAAAATGCTTAGCTCTACATTTGAACAAGACAAGGTATTAAAATTAATGACAAAAAGTCTTGAGGAGATGATAGAGTTTGATATATTGAGTTTACTTTTGTTAAATAGTGAGCGAGCAATGTTAAATATAATTTCACAAGAGCCTATTTCAGATGAATTAGTGGAGGAGGCTAAATTTCATCTGATTGGTATACTTCGTGAATTTACAAATTGGAATTTTGATAAAAATCCAGTCATTATCAAAAAAGAATTTAGAAAAAAAAGGCGGAAGGTTGCTTACCATCCAATCAAATCTACATTGAGTCTTCCTTTAGTAGCTAAAGATGAGACAATTGGTGCAGTAAGTATTTCAAGCTTTCAACCCAATGCCTTTACTCAGGATAACTTAAGAATGTTTTCTACATTAACACCACAGGTGGCGATTGCCTTAGAGAATGCACGCATTTATATAGATATGCAAGACCTTTACACTGGGACGGTCGAGGCGCTGGCTTCGGAGATAGAAACTCGGAATCCATACACTCGGGGTCATTCAGAGCGGGTAACTCATTATGCGGTTGAAATGGCTAAAAAGTTAGGATTTAATCAAAAAGAGATTGAGGTAATGAGGTATGCAGGACTTCTACATGACCTGGGGAAAATTGGTATTAGTGACCAGGTTTTACTTAAACCAGGTAAATTAACTGATGAAGAATACGACACAATGAAACATCATCCAATTAAGAGTGAATCTATCTTACGGGTAATTGCATTTTTACGACAGATATTACCTATTGTCCGCCATCATCATGAACATTATGATGGAAAAGGCTATCCCAATGGATTAAAGAGTAAAAAGATACCTTTAGGTGCTCGGATTATTGCTGTAGCCGGCGCCTTTGATGCTATCACCTCTGATAGACCTTATCGGAAGGCAAAATCTGTAGAAGAAGCCATCGAGATACTAAAAGAATGCTCAGGCACACAGTTTGATCCAAAGATAGTCAAGGTATTCCTGGAAATAGCAGCTACGGAAAATAGATGATAAAGGAGTGGTGTAGATTTTATTTGTAGGTATTTATTAACCACAAAGTCCACAAAGGAGGAACCACAAAGTTCTCAAAGGAGGCACAAAGGACACAAAGAATGACTGAAAATGAATTATCTAAAATTGTCATAGGATACGCAATAGAAGTTCATAAATTATTAGGCCCAGGTCTGTTGGAATCTGCTTATAAAGAATGTCTGGCATATAAAATAATACAAGGTGGATTATATGTAGAAAAAGAAAAGTCCTTACCATTAGTTTTTGAAGAAGTCAAATTGGAATGTGGTTATAGAATAGATCTTTTAGTTGAGAAAAAATTAATAATAGAAGTTAAGTCGGTTGAAGCCCTTACTGATATTCATTTAGCTCAGATGTTAACTTATTTAAAACTCTCTCATTGTAAATTAGGACTTCTAATCAATTTTAATGTATTATTATTAAAAGATGGTATTAAAAGAGTTATATTATAAATCTTTGTGCTCTTTGTGAAGATACTTTGTGACCTTTGTGGTTGAATTATTTACAGTCCGCACCCATAAAGGAGTAATCTAATGCAAATAACAAAGGATGATTTAGAGGAGAAATTAAATAATCTTTCTTTACTTTACAAAAAGACGGAAGTTTTCTTCTCTTTCTTAGACATAGACGAGTTGGCATTAGAAATAGTTAAGAAGGCAAAGGAATTTTTAGGGGTAGAGATTTGCTCTTTAATGCTTAAAACAGACGATGCCCTATACATTGCCGCCGCAATAGGTTTAGCGAATGATATAATCCAACAGACAAAAATAAAATTAGGTAAGGGTATATCAGGCTGGGTAGCTAAAACAGGTGAGCCACTACTAATCAAAGATATAGAAAAGGATAAAAGAGTCAGGAAAAAACACCAGTCCAAATACCATACCAAATCTTTATTATCAGTGCCACTTAAAAAAGATAATAATGTCCTGGGCGTACTTAACCTGAATAATAAGAAAACTAAAGAGATTTTTAATGAGGATGATTTAAAATTAGCGGCTATATTAGCTAATCAGGCAAGTTTGGCAATCGATAGAATTCAACTCATACAACAGGAAGATGAGCAAAAGAGTATGGTAAAAAAGAGGACTCAAGAGTTAAATTCATTGTATCACTTAGGCATCAGATTAAGTTCTTCACTTAATTATATTGAGCTAATACAAATCCTTGAGGAGGAATTACATAAGATTTTTTATTCACCAATAATACTCTTGATGCTATTTTGGGAAGGGATAAAGAAGGTAATTATCAGCAGCCAATATCGAATTACAGATACGATGATTGAAAGGGTTAAAAATGAGCTAACACATAAATTATCACTATTTTATGATGAAGAGGTAAATTTAGATAGTTTTGAGTTTACTATACATCAAAAAGGGAAAATTCTACCTGTGTCTAAAAAGGAATTAGCTCAACCTATGGCAACTTCATTACTTCTACCGTTAGTCTCAGCAGATAATGTAATTGGGGTAATTAGTTTAGGAAATAATATATCACAACATCCTTTTACCAAAGAAGACCTGAGGTTATTCAATATTATTGCTCATCATGGGGCTGTAGCTATTGAGCAGGCATTATTGCATAAAAGGGTGGAGGAGTTAGCTATTACTGATGGCTTAACTGGATTATTTAATCATCGCCATTTTCAAGAATGTCTGGATACAGAAATTAAACAATCTCACCGCTATGGTGCACCGTTTTCGTTAATTATGTTGGATATAGATGATTTTAAGGATTATAATGATACCTATGGACATGTAGAGGGTGATGCGGCATTAGTAAAGATGGCGAAGGTGATGGAAGAGAGCTTAAGGGAAGTAGATATTATTGCTCGTTATGGTGGGGAGGAATTTGTTGTCATTTTACCTCAGACGGATAATAAAGCGGCTTACTTAGCTGCTAATCGACTACGAGTAGCTGTAAAACGAACGAAGTTTATACAAGACTCTTCTCTTACTATTAGTCTTGGTGTAGCTACTTATCCACAACACGGTGCCCAAAAGATGGAATTAATTAGGAAGGTTGATGAGGCGTTGTATCATGCTAAAAGTCGTGGAAAAAATCAAGTCTGTATTGCAGCTTAATTCACTACGAGTAGTTACGAGTATTTAATTCTAAGTAAAGTTTTGAATAATAACTGCTATATCGACTGGTTAATGACCCTCTGAGTTGTCTTTTGGGACTCCCCAAAATGTCAAGAGAAACAAAAAGATGGCAAAAAATGAAGTAAAGCAATGCCTGGGAGCATAGATATAGCCTTAAGCCCTACGCAACGCTCTCTACCACAATTAATTGTTTTTCCTACAAGAGTTTGTTAACAAACTCTTTTCATAAGTGCCCCTAATCTACCTCCTCTATTCCAGCCTCTTCCATACTTCTTTTAAGCAACTGGTTTAACCCTAACTTCTCTGCCCAATTAAGAAGATAGTTTATATCCAGTCGTTTTCCCTGCACCTTCAGTATCCCTAACACATCTATCCACTGCCTCTCAGATATCTCACCACCTAATTTATACCATTCTAACTTACTCAAAATCGTATCTTCAGGGGTAGCGATATAGGCGGTTTGTTGTGATTCGTGGATTAGGGTCTCTTTATATCGGCGCCTAAATTGCTCCTGGCTATAAGGAATACTACTTGAAACAAAAATATCTATTTTAAACACCAACTTTAAATAGATGACATTAAAAGAGCTTTTTCTTTTAATAGCATCTTTTATCATCTCCTCATCGATATAAAATTCACCTTGAAGAGCTTCTTTCAATGGCAGGATATGCTCCATTTTTAAATCAGCTACTATATCTACATCATTGGTTGCTCTGACTACGCCATGTATAGCGCTTGCTAAAGAGCCACCGATAAAATATGGGATATCTAATTTTTCAAAGACTGATATGACTTTTAAGGCAACAGAAACTGGTTCTAATAACATTAATAACCCTCCTTTTGGGGATCCCAATTGTATGCAGAGATAACCAGTTGACGAGGAAGCACTAATGCCGCCAGCCGCTTTGTGAGTTCTTCATCAGGTGCTTCAGGATACCTCCTCCGCAGACCAATTAAAGCCAATTCTCGACAAGTAGTAGTTATTTGATTTACCATTTCTACTTTTCGCCAGGCAGGTGCCTTTCGTAGCCGCTCAATCAATACCTTCTCTGCCTCAGGATGTGTATCTGGTGATAGTGTTTTCATAATCCTTCCTTACTGTGCCAAAGGTAATGTCAAAAAAAAATTCGACCTGTATGGTTAGGATTAAGCTGCCAGTTTGAACTCTATATTACCTTGTTCAAACCATCTTTTAGCCTCATTGTTTCTTTTCATCGCAGTTATTGAAGCAAGACCTATTGAACCAGACTTAGACCAACTCATCCCATTATGTTTCTGCCTCTCTGACACAATAAGGTCATTCATCTTCTCTCCTATATTACTCGAATTACGAAGACCTAACTTTTTCCTAACCGCATAACATGGAATATCTCTCTTATTTCTCTCAATGTAACCAACTAACTCTTCTATTGCCCCTTTCTTCTTGACCAAATCTTCATCTAAACCATTTAGCATCTTTATGGCTTTATCTGTCAATCCATGCCATAACACGGGTATAAGATTACTTAAAACTTCATTGCGAATCTTATACCCCTTCATTCCTAAACTTAGCTTCTCTTTGCATTTCTTCTCTAAGTGATGCCAATCTAATATTATCCCTATGTTTCTATGCCACGAAAAGGCTTTTAGTATCGCTATCTTAAGCGTCTTTTGCCCATCTATAAAAAACTGAAGGTGAGCCCTTAATAAATCATTATGGAGTAGAAATGCTACCAATATCCTCAATACACTCACTACCCCATAACCATTTAAAACATATGAACTCTTCCCTTTCTGAACATGAACTATTGTGTTGTGAACATACTTCCTATCTTTACCTTCATCTTCTGCCCCACTTTTGCCTCGAGTCTCTTTTTGCCCTTTCACTCCTACATCATCTATAGTGATATGGACACTTCGTTCAGGATCTTCATAACCTACAGGATTACTCCCCAAATTACTATCTACTCCATATTCCCTCTCGCATTCCTTTATCGCCTCTTGAACCTTCTCTTCTCTAAATCTTTTATCCCCTTCCCCTCTATACTCTTTCCCCTTATCCTCAAAACCCTCCCCCTCTCTCCACTTGTTCTCTTCCAATATCTTCCTGCTCTTAAACTCTATGAAATCGTAACCGTTCAGGTGGTAATTTACCGCAGAGACGCAAGAGTTTACAGAGAAGATATGGAAATAAATCAGATAACAGAAAAGATTATTGGTGTAGCCATTGAAATACATAGAACCTGCTTACCAAATGTTCAGCCGGCAAGCCAGATTTGTTAATCCATCCCTGATTTTCATCAGGGCAAGTTTAATGTTGTTGGACTCAAGAGATTGCACTGATGAAAATCAGGGATGTTAAGCCTATCGTCCATAAATTTTAATTTTCTTCTCTGCGTCTCTGTGTCTCTGCGGTGAACGGTTACATGAAATCTATAATCTTTTCCCCTTCTGATTCTGTATTGTTTTGTAATGTTTGTGCCGGCGTAGCTCCTTCTTGATGCCGTATCCGATTTATCAGATTAGCTGTCTTCCTATACGAATCCTCTGTGC
>JBFLXS010000212.1:0-3289 GCA_040755795.1 bacterium
TATATAACACCTCCTCCTCTTGATGTCAACTAAGCAGATTACCTCTTTTTTGTCACTTTGGCATGTTTTATCACCCAAAACTCTCCCCAACCCACACCATAACTAAAAACCATTTGCAACACTCTCAAACTATCAAAGAATCATAACTTTACAATATATTGAGTTGTATAGAAATTTAACACTCTAAATATTGAGGTATTAATTTTTAAATTTTTTTATATTTTTTTCTGCGGGTAGCATACGGTCTTTTCAACGACATCCTTGTTTCTTCATCTGATGCTTTTTCTCCCCTCTTTCTATTTATAGGATTACAAAATGTATGTATTCCCACCATTACCAGGAATAAAAAACTAACAATGATAAATAAATCTAATCCCATTCCCTTTTGGGTATTATTCCCCAATTAATTTAATATTAGCCACTCTAGCCCAGAATCCCCAACCACTACCATAGATATTTATCTTTGTAATCACAACTGGTTTGGGAGAGAGTTGTTTTATAAGATTAGTCGAGACAAATGTCTGCCAGGTCTTTTCTTTGACGATTTCTTCTAATTCTGGTGCAGTTATTTTGCCCTGGTACTTAAATCCTTTTCGCCAGATGTGGGTCTTGTTTTCTATATCCATATATTCTAATTCTAAAATGAGCGGATAACTGCTTTCAACAAACTTATCACCAAAAAATGAGGAATAAATAACCTTTATATCTGCCATTAATACCAAAGATATAAAAGTAGATACAGGCATCCACACTGATTGGCTGATGCCTAATTTCCCTTCTTCGGTTGATACCCTTGTAAATTCAAAGGCATTTGGATAACTATCACTATCCCTCATTACAGATATTTTATTTAGCCCTTTACCTGTTTCTATCTTTTCCCAATTACTTAAACCAATTGTAAAATCACCATTGGTTAATAATTTTGTTGGTTGTGTTGGAGGAGCAGGTATTTCTTTCTTTTCTACAGGTATCTTTTTTGGTCGTTCTGCTATTATTTCAGGCATTTTTACCTCTTCTGTTATCGGCACCTCTTTTTTGGGAATTTCTGGTGCGACGGCAATTGCTACTGGTGGTTCTGGCACTACTGGTAATGTTTGTTCACAAACTAATTGAAGATTGGCAAGCCGACTCTCAAATGCCACCCCACAACCATATATCTTTACCCCTTTGATTACTCTTGGTTTTGGAGTAAAAAGGTCTATTAAGTTAGGTGATGTATAAGAATACCATTTATCTTTAGGGATACACTCGCCAATTTCGGGATAATTAATTTCTTTTCGATACAGAAAACCATGTTTAAATGATTTAATCTCTCCCAGTGCATCCGCATATTCCAATTCAATCGTCATCGGGTAATCTCCACCTTCAATCCCATCATTTGCTAAAGAGGCATTGATAACCTTAATATCTGCCTTCACAACTACATACACATATTCAGAAATATCCATATTTAACCGTTGTTTTATTCCTAATTCTCCCTTTTCTCTTCCGGCTTTGGTTCGTTTGAATTCTAAAACCTCTGGATAGTTTTCACTTTCTTTAATCACATCTATTTCTTTCTTTCCATAGCCTATCTCAAATTTCTGCCAATGGTCTAATCCCTTTTTAAAATCAGGATTAGTGAGTTTTGGAAGTATTTCTTCTGGTTTTGCCGGCGGTGCTTCTTCTGGAACAGCAGGTTTAACCTCCTCTTCTTTTGGTGGTGGCGGAGGTGGTAACTCGGGTAATTTAACTGGTATTTCAGGTTTTGGCACCTCTTTTGGCACTGGTGGTTTTACCTCTACCGGCTTTGGAACTTCAACCTTTACCTCTTCTTTTGGTGGGGCAGGTGGTAACTCGGGTAATTTAACTGGTATTTCAGGTTTTGGCACCTCTTTTGGCACTGGTGGTTTTACCTCTACCGGCTTTGGAACCTCAACCTTTATTTCTTCTTTGGGTGGGGCAGGTGGTAATTCAGGCAGTTTGACTGGTATTTCAGGTTTTGGCAGCTCTTTTGGCACTGGTGGTTTTACCTCTACCGGCTTTGGAACTTCAACCTTTATTTCTTCTTTGGGTGGGGCAGGTGGTAACTCGGGTAATTTAACTGGTATTTCAGGTTTTGGCACCTCTTTGGGCACCGGTGGTTTTACCTCTACCGGCTTTGGAACTTCAACCTTTATCTCTTCTTTTGGTGGTGCAGGTGGTAACTCGGCAATAACTACAGATGGTTCTTCTATTGGTCGTTCACCTTCTTCAACAGCGAGGCTCACATTATCAATTCTCGCTTTGAACCCCATTCCGGCACCATATACCTTCAAATTTGTAAGTATTTGAGGTTGCGGAGATAATATCTCCACCAAATTTGGAGATGAATATGAATACCATTGATTTTTAGGTATCTTCTCACCTATGTCCGGATAGTTAAGTGTGCTTTCTTTATAAGGTTCATCATAAAGAAAACCATGTTTCCAAACATTAACATTTCCTTGTGCATCTAGATATTCTAATTCAATCATTGCCGGATATAATTTGTCCTCATCACTCGCCAATGATGAAAAGATAAGTTTGACATCCGCACCAATTATTAATGAGTTACAATTAGAAATATCCATATTTAATGATTGACTTATCCCTAATTCCCCTTTTTCCCTTACCATGCCAATTCTTTTATATTCAAATACCTTTGGATACTGTTTGGTATCAAAAATAACCTGGAGTGTCTTTTTCCCTCCCGGGGTCTCAATCTTATCCCAATATTTTAAATCAAGTGAAAAATCAGGGTTAGTAAGTCGCCTGGGTATTATTCTGCCTGCTCTTTTGGGAGGAAGTTTTGGTTTTTCTACTATTTGAGGTAATTCAACGGCTGGTTTTGGCGGCTTGACCTCTTCGACGATTTTAGGCTTTTCCTCGACAACTGGTTTCTCTAAAACTTTGGCAATGACTTCTTCTTTTGGCTGGACTTCCTTTACCATCGGTGGAATTTCAATCTTTGGAATTTCAGGTACTTTTACTTCCTCTGGTTTTTCAGGCATAGGTGGTTTTGGAGGTTTGACCTCTTCGACGATTTTAGGCTTTTCCTCGACAACTGGTTTCTCTAAAACTTTGGCAATGACTTCTTCTTTTGGCGGGACTTCCTTTACTATTGGTGGAATTTCAACCTTTGGAATTTCAGGTAGTTTTACCTCCTTTGGTTTTTCAGGCACAGGTGGTTTTGGAGGTTTGACCTCTTCGACGACTTTCGGCTTTTCCTCGACAACTGGTTTCTCTGGAACTTTGGCAATGACTTCTTCTTTTGGCTTTATTTCCTTTA
>JBFLXS010000212.1:3389-6812 GCA_040755795.1 bacterium
TCTCTGGAACTTTGGCAATGACTTCTTCTTTTGGCTTTATTTCCTTTACTATTGGTGGAATTTCAACCTTTGGAATTTCAGGTAGTTTTACTTCCTTTGGTTTTTCAGGCACAGGTGGTTTTGGAGGTTTGACCTCTTCGACGACTTTCGGCTTTTCCTCGACAACTGGTTTCTCTGGAACTTTGGCAATGACTTCTTCTTTTGGCTTTATTTCCTTTACTATTGGTGGAATTTCAACCTTTGGAATTTCAGGTAGTTTTACTTCCTTTGGTTTTTCAGGCACAGGTGGTTTTGGAGGCTTGACCTCTTCGACGATTTTCGGCTTTTCCTCGACTGGTTTTTGTGGAGGTAAAACCTTTGGAAGTTCTGCAACGACTATTTCTTTCACCTCGAATTTTCCAGTCCAATATTCACGAGGATAAGAAGAGAGACTTCGACAACGAAGTGATGACAAATCAGCTGGTTTGGTTTTGTCATCTTCGGTTATAAATAATAAAGAACCAAATTGGCGGTCAACATAAACATGGTAGGTAAAGAAATCGCCCGGGGTGAGTTGTCGGTCTTTATCTTCAAGTTCTACGAGGACATTTTTACCTGGAACTACTTCACCTTGCATTTCAGTATTGAGTAATATCTGGCTTTGCGTTTTTCCGCGTTCGGTAAGGATATTTGCCCCTCGTGTAAATGATGGGTCTATTTCCAAACTAACATTTAATGTGGTGGGTAAAAGTGGTTGTTGTCTATAATTAAATCTTGTTGTTTTTTCCTTTGCATTCAAATATGCCATCCCTACATCTATGACTTTTCCCATTTCTTCACTACTGATTTTATTATCCCAGCCTATATTTTTTTCGATTAATTCTGCTCGTATCTCTGGAATTATACCCAGTTCAATCCAGCGACCAAATATTGGTCGTCCATCTTCATAAGAGCGTAACACAGCTGATGGAATAGTGATAATATCAAATCCCTTATCTGGAGGAAGACCAGCCTCCTGCGGTGAGATAACACTGAAATATAATTCTACACCCTTTTTAGCTTTAGAAAAAACAAGTTTTATAGGTAAGTTTTTAGCAATAACATAAACATCTCCAAGTCCAGGACCAATCAGGCTTAAATCAGAAGAGTTTAATTCTGATTTCAAATCCGTCAAGGGAGTATAAATTAGTCTAATAGAATTACGGGATAAGGGTTGAACTTCAAGTTTGCCATTAGTTCCTTCTAGAGAAAGGTCGGGTTGAACATCTGCGAGGGCAACGAAATTGCCTATTTTAAGTCCTAATGTATGCTCAATTGCGGTCTGTGAAATAATTCCCGTGTAGCTCTTATCACCATTGGGGTCATGTAAAATAGTAAGTGGTAGGTATGGAAGATAGGTATAACTCGAACCGGATAAATACCGCACCATAACAAAAGCAACCTTTTCTCCACTTGAAGGACCAATAGGTAGGTCAACTCTGGTCACAAACTTATATCTTACCTCAGGGTCTTTTTGAACGACCATTGGGGTAATGAATTCACGCAAATCTACGCTTTTACGATTAGAGACGATTTCCTCTGCCTTTTCATAAAGTAATTCCCATTTGCCAGAATAAGGATAAGATTCCTTTTCTAATTTGATAATCACAATTGCTTTTTCATCCAGCCCTGATGTATTATTTCCTCGCCAATCAACCTTAAATCGAAATGAATCTATATCCTCTTTCAATACCAATGTGGTATCTTCCGCCAGTGAGGCACCGGCATTGGACCAAATAGGTATTTCCAACACACCCCGCCACTCACCAAAAATATTTCCTACAGAAATAATTGACGGCGTAACATTAGTATTAATTGTTACTTCTTTTCCATAAACTAAAGATGCAATAGTTAGTGATAAAAAGGTTACCCAGTAAAAAACTTTACTTCTCCCTTTCATATTGACACTCTACCTCCTTACAATATTTATCGACATTTTTTGTAAAAAACTAAAATTTTACTTTTTTACATTAACATAAATTTTAAGAAAAGTCAAGAAAAATATTTTAGCCTTCAATTTTTTTCTTGACTAATTTTATTCCAAAAGGTATAATAAATTCAGAATGATGTTTAAAATATCATTTATCCTTATCCTATCATTAATATTTCAGATAACTTATCCTCAATTAGTCTTTTCTTATGGTCTGCTTACACACATCGAGCTTATGACTCAAACAATGAGAGCACTAGGGTCTGAATTTACCTCCATATCAACTACATTCTTACTTTATGCCACATTAGGGGCAATTGGACCAAATATTTTTAAAGGCAACCTTTTTAAAAAACTTCATGGGGAACAATTTACACAATTTGTCTATGGCATGATAGATTATTTAATGAATCTTACCCCTGGAGAAAAAAGGCAGAAACTAACTGCCTATTTATATGGCTATTTAACCCATCTTGCCGGGGATATAAATGGTGATGCACTTGCCCATCGACTAAGTCATCAAAAAGAACATAATTCTAAGTTTAATCGAGTTTATCTTCATCAAGACCTTTATGTTGCGTGTAAATATTATCCTGCGGGTGGGAATAAGGCTAATTTAAAGATTGACTTATATGAATTAGATACGGATATTATGCAAATGTATCGATGGGTATTTGATAAATTGGAAGGCGGGACATTTAAATTAGAGTGGAAGACATTTATCTCTTCTTATGACCGAACTCGACTTCTTATCTGGTGGTTAATCCAGGAGGCAAAACAACCTTTTTTCCGTGTGTTTTTACCTTATAATTTTAGTATGAAGTATCTCATAGAATTTGAGCGTAATTTTGAAGACGCTAAACAAAAAGCCATTCAATTCATTAAGACAGCAACCGAGTATCTTTATAGCCCTACCTGGAATAAGGAAGGATTGGATAAATTAAAAGAAGTTCTTAAAGAAGACGATGTTGGCTGTCCGTATCTGTAAATGAGGTTATCAGTAATTCAGATAAAGCATTAAGATTACCTGTAACCGTTCAGGTGGTAACTTACCGCAGAGACGCAGAGGAACAGAGAAGATATAGAAATAAATCAGATAACATAAAAGATTATTGATGCAGACATGGAAATACTTATGACTTGCTTACCGAATGTTCAGCAGGCAAACCAGATTTGTTAATCAATTTTAATGTTGTTGTACTCAAAAGATTGCCCTGATGAAAATCAGGGATGTTAAGCGTTTCGTCCATAGATTTTCCCCTCTTGAGAGGGGTTAGGGGTGTGTTTTTCTCTGCGTCTCTGTGTCTCTGCGGTGAACGGTTACGATTTTTGGATAAAAAGTAAGAAGTCCAAAGGAGGTAAAATGAAATGGCTAAAATAGGTTTAGTTTTAAGTGGTGGCGGGGGAAAAGGGGCTTATGAAGCCGGTGTGGTCAAGGCACTAATCGATGCCAAAATTAAGTTCGATGTTGTTGT
>JBFLXS010000213.1 GCA_040755795.1 bacterium
CATAAAATGGATTGCTTGTGCCTGTTTTACTCTGGTAACCTGCCGTAATCGAGGTTGTGCCTGCTCTGGTGATGGTAATAGTGCCATCCCAGATGCCACCAGTGAAGTTAGAGATGATAGTAGGTTGGATGGTTTGAGAAAGGTCAGAGAGTCCGACTTTATCTTTGAAATTTAGCACTACATCACCAAATTCATCATAAGCAGTCATCTTTATTCGAAATCCTGCCCCTGCTATTTGGGGAGAGGAAATTGTGCCAAACAGGAAATATTCTACGCCAGTGATATAGAAGAACGTCCTTGCCTCATATTCTGAAATAAGTCCATAGGCAGTAATGGTTATCGTGCCAAATCCCTGGTCATCTACGGTAAAGGTAGTAGTAAAAGAACCATCAACACAGGTAGATAGAGCAATAGTGGTAGTATTGCCAAATTCTATGCGAATGGTTTCTGTGGAGTAGAAATTGCACCCGCTAATAGTGACTCGCTTACCTACTACACCCTTTGTAGGTGAAATCAAGGTAATCATCGCCGGTGAGGGTGTTCTCTCCACAGCAATATTAGAAAGTGGGGAGAGATTGAAGTCATCATCCCTGGCGCGAATACAGAAATAGTAGGTGGTAGTTGGGGAGAGATTAGGGACGGTAAAAGATTCAGGAGAGCCAGCATCTTTGGGAACAATAGTGGATGTAGCTTTGTTAGTCAGGTGCCAGTTTTGTGGGGTGATAGTCCAGGTAGCGTAGCGGATAAAGTAGCAGGTAGAAGAGCCTGTATCTTTGTCATCACCAGGTGCCGTCCAGGTTAAGTCAATAGAGGTAGGTTTGGGATTAAGAGCTGTAAGGTCAGTTATGCGAGAAGGGGAAACAATATCTGTATTATAGCAATTAGTCCGACGCATATCGTGATTTGCCATCGGCCATTCCAGTGCCCCTGGTGTGCAACTGCCCCAATAGTCCCAGATGTAAAGCTTGCGCCATACACTCTCATTCTCTGGTTCTTGCCCCATACCTATCATCTCTATATCCCCGTCCAAATCAATATCTGCTATGGTGATAAAAGAGATTATATAATCAGTTGGTCTGGTAAATAAACTTGCTTTAATGTTACCAGTATCCTCCCAAATAGTTATTGTCCCACCGTTGGGTGTGATAATCTCTGGTTTATTATCCATGTCAACATCTGCCAATTTACCAAAATCAATTCTTCCAATAATACCTTCTTTAGGCCAACCGACTACATCACTACCATTGTGGTGAAGAACATAAAGTTTATTAGGATCCTCAGTGGAAATAATCACTTCCATATCTTTATCATTATCTATATCTCCCAGCATAATCTCCAGGATTTTGTTGCCATCTATCTTCTTTGGCCACCCTGGCACATCACTACCATCAGGGTTTAAGGCATATACCTTTAATCCACTATCAATAATCCCAAGCAGAATTTCCAGTTCTTTATCTTCATCAAAATTCCCTACTGCGATTCTATCAGAACCAAGGTTAGATTTTGGCCAACCATGAATTATCTTTCCCTCTCCATCCCAAACATACATTCCTTTTGCTGATGATGAAATAATCTCATCTCCTTGCTTGCCATCAAGATTTACTACAATAGGATGATTATAATCACCGTCTTTTGGCCAATCACCGGATACTATGCTTCCATTATTGTGGAATGCATACAACTTATTATCTCCATTATCTTTCAACTCTACTACAATCTCTAACTCTCCATCTCCATCTATATCTCCTATTGCTGGTGATGAGGAACATTCCATTTCCTTTGGAAAACCAGGCACATCACTACCATCGTCATTCCACACATATAACTTATCTCCACTAACTACAATTTCTAACCTATCATCATTATCAATATCAGCTAATATAATCTGTGAGATTTTTTCTTCTCCTACTATTTTTTTGGGCCAGCCTGGTTGAAGACTACCATTATGATGCCAGAAATATAATAGACAAGTCCTATCTAAGGCTACAATTTCTAAGTTTCCATCTCCGTCTATATCGCCTACTGCCTGGGATAGTAAGGAATACCCTTGTAGAAACTTAGGCCAACCATCTTGATAATAATTTATCTCCAAAGGTTTATAGGCAATATTGTTAATCGTTCCTGCCTCTGGGATAGTATCATAAGGGTCAACTACTACATAGAATTTATATTCACCTACAGGGAGATGAGGAGTCCAATTTATATCTACTATTCCTTTGTCTTTCGCCTTAATAGTAGTTATTGTTTTAGAACCTATCTCTATTCCATTTTTTGGTTCATCAAGGAAAAATTTAACCAATACATTTCCTGCATCTATACCCCCATAATTATGGATGGTAGTAGTAATGGTAGTTAGTTGTCCTGGTTTTGGATATGGAGGAATAAAACAAACATCAGTTGGCTGAACCTCTAACTCTGCTTTATCTTGTTCTGGAGGAACCCTTGCAGTAGTTACCGCCGGGTCACCTAATAGATTAAATTCCTCATACAATAACTTAAGGCGAATATAGGCATTGATAACTACCTCGCCGAGACAAAAGGTATAGGGATTGTTCTCTGCCATAAAATCATATGCCTCTTTCATCCACATTTCGTATGGACCGCATATTGTAGATGCCCCCCAATACGCAATTCCTCCACCATTTTCTTTCTTAATAAAGAGTTCACCAAGGGAATCATCCACATCATTAAAACAAGCGGTGTCACAGGCAACAGCAAAAATAATTGGTAACATCCCTCCATTAGAAAGTTTCTTGACATGTCTATTACAAAAACTAACATTAACTCCGAACTGAACTGCCCATCCCAAGAAATTACCATGACCTTCGTAAGCTACAAGGAGTTGACCATTGTTAATTGCATTATATACATCGTCTCCATTTCCTCCCTGGTCTCCATTGATTACAGTAACCTCAAATCCTGCAGGTATAAGAATATTATCTTTTACATAATTTCGAGTAACCCAACGAGATTCTACTCCATCAACTAATAAAGCTCTATTTTGCCACTGACCGGGAACAGGGTTCTTCTCAAATTGAATTATCTTATCTACAAGTATTTTTGCTTCTGTGCCCATCTGTAATGGTAGTCTCCCAAGCATTATATCTGGTAATTTATATCCCTCAGTTAAATCACTCTCATTAAGGTAAGTATACCAAATATCACTGGCACATGGTATTCCACTATATCCGCTTCCTCTATGTGCTGGAACATATCCAGGCGGGAAGAGATTTGGTCCAAGTTCAGCATCTCCAAAGATAAGAACATAACCCAGATGGTTATCTGCCATTGAAGGTGCTTTCCAGGTGTTATAAGCATATTCTATGAAATTTTTGATTGAGATATCCTGGGTTTCTGTCCCTTGAGGTGGAGGAAACTCATTATAGATATTAGTGGTACTAACTATTGCTACATCAAAGCCGTTATATTCTACTCGATGAGTGGCTAATCTTTTCAAGTCAGCATTATCATAAAAATCAGGAGAGGTAATTATCAAATAATCTGCAGAGTTTGCTGGGTCTTTAAGAAGGGTTGGATAAGTTAATGTCCCTACCCTTTCTGGTACTGGAATACGAGGTAGAACAGGAGGTTTATAGTTTAATACTGCCCTTTTTAACACATCAGCAAAAGGGCCTCCTTTATTAATGGATTGCTTTAAAGGGAAAGATACCTTTTTCTTTTTGGGGAGATATTTTAACTCAATCTTTAACTTAGAATGTATCTGAAGTTGCTTTTTCGCAGGATTGAACTGGATAGGATGAACCTCTAACCTGAGTATTCGCTGGTCCCTTACATAAGCTGTGGTATATGTTGCTATCTCATAAGGATAAAAGATGGATTGTTGGTAAAATTCCTCATCAAGATAGAATTCCTCAGCAAGGTATTCATAACCCTCGGCTGTAGTTTTTATTACTTGCCTGGGAACAGGATAGATTAAGTAGGAATTGGGAAGTGGGAAGTGGGAAGTAGAAATAAATGAAAGATTAATTTCAACATCATCCGGGATAGCAAGTAAGATTTGAATAAATGGCAGTTTTGGTTTGCCAACTTCTTGGGTAAAACTGTATTCATGCCCTGGAATACTCAAAATCTGAAATGTCTCTGTTCCTTCACTCCGAGCTCCGAGCTCCGAGCTCCGAGCTTGTTCCACATTCATCCCAGAGATACTTGCATCTAAGGTAATACCTGAAGTATCTTCTTTTACAACTACAATCTCAGGCTTTGTAGGCGAAGTGATACCTTCTTTAAATGCTACCCAATCTGCATTACTAATAGTTGGAAATAATATAAATAACATTAAGATAAATTTCTTTAGCATATTAGTATTTTACCATAAAAATGTATAAAAGGGAAGAGAAAAGTTAAAATAGTTTTTCACCGCAGAGACGCAGAGGACACAAAGAATAAAAAAGAGAGACCTGCCCTTTTACAGAAAAGGAAACAGGTCTCTCTCGTCAGTCGCTGGAATACTTCCTCACAAATACTCCTCTGTCAAGATTTAGAACTCTACTGCAAAGGTAATAAAGAATATATCCTCATACCTACCTGCAAAAGTACTATCACCTGGAACAACCCTTGCCCATAAGTCTTTGTTATAGCGAATGGCGGATCCTCCGCCGGGAGATGGTATCCTTGCATTTGGTGTTCTATAATCTCCATTTGGAGGTCCCACTAAACTCCTAAATTCATTCGCAGGAACAAAATCACCTGGCCCAGGATGACTACCACTTGCAGTGCCTAGAGCATAGTATGTGGGAATGGTTTGCGTACCACCAATTCTCTGTACATCTGCACACCCATCTACCGTCATCCTTAAATAGAATGGTTCTCTTATGGAAAGTGCCCGTGCATAAATATTTGTCCACCTGATCATGTAATCGTTTGGTAGACTTAAAGATTCCCACTCGAGATGTTGGTCAGCAATATCTACGATTAAACTTGTTTTTGTCCCATAGATATAGGTATGGGTCATAGTAGATACATATGGACCTGTACCATCATAGTGACAGGGAGTAACTTGTCCTAATCCCCAAGCATAGTCAGTAGCTTGATTAGTTTGCGTAAGATAAGCTTGTGTATCTTCTGCGTATACTGTAGTTGTATAGGTAGCGGTAGCAAGTAGCCCGAGGACAAGCATAGTAAGTAATGTTAGTTTTTTCATTTTTTTTCACCTCCTTTTGTTTTAGATTTTTATGTTCACTCTTCGCCAGCGTTGAAATATTTTACCACCTCCTTTTTGCTTTTGAAGAGAGAAGTTTCTCGCCACAGAGACACAGAGGACACAGAGATATTATTAAAATTATTCCCCACTAACTGGTCACTGGTCATTGGTCACTGGTCAGTAATTAATGACTAATGACCATTGACTATTGACTACTACGCAGGCTGAAGCCGTGCGGCTACCAACTCACTGAGAGGGATATGCGGTTCATATCTTCTGCACCATCCATTTCTCCACTTGATACATTGGCAAAATCAAGCTGATAGACTTTGTAGTCTATTCCAAACCCATAAGTTAAACCATCTACCTTCCTGCCTTTGTCAAGATAGCCGAGCCTTATCGCCAGAATATTGTAGCTATATTCAATGCCTGCGTTTATAGCCAGCTTGGAATTATAGAAATGCTTGTTTAAGTCCAGTGATAGGAGAAGATTATTCATTGGTTGGTAGGCAAGCCCGGCTCGTAGATTTAGCGGTAATTCATCTCCTTTTATTTTACTACCAAGATTTTCTATGCACGCACCAAGGGTTAAATTTGGTATTTGAGTCTTGCACAAGACCCCAAAGTCTATACCAAATCCCTTTCCTTTCATTTCCTTCAGGTCACGCTGGATGTATTTCAGGCTTCCACCTAAGGATACATTTTCATAATAGAGTTTGCTGTATGAGAGGATGAGGGCAAATTCAGATGGATTAATATCTCCGGTCGGGTTATTAAATTTATCCCTGGTTTCTATCTTGCCTAAATCCTGATGTATTATGCTTATACCCATTACTCCATCTCCTTCCCATTCTTCAATTGGTTGGGCATAGCCTAAGAAGGTTCGCGAAGTATCCTCTCGTTTATCGCCATACATTGCCCAGACCTCTTTTTTAGTCAGATAGGCTAATCCAGCAGGGTTAAAGTAGATAGATTCTACACCATCTGCTACTGCACAAAATGCCTCTCCCAGAGCAGATGCCCTTGCGCCAATGCCAGGTTTTAAGAAGTCTGCCGCGGTATCAGCTCCTGCCTCGGCATTAGGGAGTAGAAAGTAGAGAGTAGAAAGTAGAGAGAAAAATAGATTTACACTTACCTGTTGTAACTTTTTGTTTAACATTTTTTTACCTCCTTTTTGGGGGACGCAAGATTTTTCTCCGCAGATTATCAGGATAATATTTTTTAAAAATCCTGTAAATCCTGTACATCTGCGTCCTATTTTATTACTAATATCTTCTTAGTCCCAATTACACTTCCACCAATATGTAATTGATAGAAATAGACGCCTGATGAGACTATATCACCATCATCGTTTCTACCATTCCATGGGGTAGTAATATTTGACCCGGCAAGTTTATCTTCTTCTAATCTCCTGACTAATTCTCCAGCAATGTTGTAAATCTTAATGACTATATGAACATTCACGGCTAAATCATACGGAATCTGTGTTTCTTCCTGATTGGGATTGAATGGATTTGGGTAATTCTGGTAAAGTTTATTCTGGAGTGGTAACGGCTGTGATGATTCTAACACAAAGTCAAGGTCAAAAACCGATGCCTCATCCGTAATAGTAATCTCCT
>JBFLXS010000214.1 GCA_040755795.1 bacterium
ACTGGAGTTTCGTGAATTTTCTATGATTCTTTTCTCCTTTAATCTTTGCGTTCTTTGCGGTCGATTTCTTTGCGTTCTTTGCGATTAAAAAAGGATAAACCACAAAGGGCACAAAGTAGTAACGCAAAGGACACAAAGCGAAGAAAATAGGTAAAGCATTTTTTATCAATTCAACTTCAAAGGATAAGTTGCAAAAAAATCATCAGGCTTTTGAGCCTAATTTTGCCCTCTTTGAGCAAAATAAACAGATTGATAAGGATAAAGAGAATTTTAGAAGTAGCATAAAATTTACGAAAGTCCAGATACATCTCTTCTGTTGTTTTACTGACTTATTTTCCATAAAGTAATCTTAACATAAAAGAGATGAAATTACAATATACACAGAAATTTAAAGAGAAGAATTAAATACATTTTTAATATTTTTGGGGAATTAAATTTGGGGAATTAAAATGGAATTAAATGTCCATAAATGATTTTTACAAATAGTCCATAAATGATATTTCCGTAACACAAAATTCTTATCGGTTTCCGTAAGGCGTTAGGGAGAGCGTTGCGTAAGACATAAAGTTATATCTATGGTTCCAGGCATTGTGTTACCTCATTTCTTACCATCTTTTTGTATTTTTTGACATTTTGGAGTCCCAAAAGACAACCCAAAGGGTCATTAACCAGTCGATATAGCAGTTATTATTCAAAACTTTACTTAGAATTAAATACTCGTCCCTACTCGTAGTGAATTAACAAGATATGCGTGAACAATTACTACACTATGTCAAATTAGTGCTATAACTCTCTATATTTTTAGACAATTATGTCCAGTTGGCTTGCCTTCTCCCATTTCTTATGATAAAATGGAAAAGAAATAGAAGGTGAAAATTCTACCTCATCCTTCATTTAATGTCCCATAGGGACAATATATCGGTAAATGGCTTTCCATAAATTTCTACCAATATATCGTTCCTACGGAACTGATTGATTTGTCTATCTATTCCTACCGATATTATGTTCCTAACGGAACGATTATTCTCATGCCTTATTTATGGGTATTATCCTATGTAAACTTCCAGTTAATAACCGCTATAATACTTATTTTCGACTAACTGTTTTTAAGCCTTTTTAAACACCGAAAAACACAAAAAAAAGATATTTTCCTCTCTGCGAACTCTTGCATCTGTGCGGTAAAGGATTACCTGAACGGTTACGATATTTTTAAAAAATTTTCGGTCAGCCTCTTGACATATACTAAAATTTCTGCTATAATACCCCCACCCAGAAAGGGCAAAAATGAATGCACGGTCCAAAAGACCCAAAAAGCAATTTCTTATCAGTTTAAAAAAGGAGATTTGTTCAATGAAACATTTAATTACAGTATTGATAACCTTAATGATGTTGGCAGAAGGGTTAGTTTCTGCGGCACAGATAGTTCAAACTACATTGGATAATGGTCTGCGTGTGGTGATTATGGAAAATCACGCCGCACCTGTTGCCACAATGCAAGTTTATGTCTATAATGCCGGCAGTATCTATGAACAGGAGTATTTAGGGGCAGGAATATCACATTATTGTGAACATATCATTGCCGGTGGGTCAACAAAAAATCACAGCAAGGATGAAATCGAAAAGATTATCCAATCAATCGGCGGGGCATCTAATGCCTATACCTCATCAGACCATACCTGCTACTATATTTCTACCGCAAATCTATACTTTGATACGGTTATAGACCTTTTATCTGATTGGATTTTGAACTGTAACTTTGCCCCAGAGGAAATCGAACAAGAAAAAGGGGTAATTTTAAAAGAAATAAATATGATTGATGATGACCCGCAAAGGATGTTAAACAAAATCTATAATCAAACAATGTTTCAGCGTCATCCTGAACATTTTCCCATAATTGGCATCGCAGAATTATTTAAAAAATTAACCCGTGACGACCTTTTGAAATACTATCATCGAATGTATGTCCCTCAAAATATAATTGTTGTTGCGGTTGGTGATTTTGATTCAAAAGAGGTATTAACAAAGATAGAAAAGGCATTTGCCGATTTTAAAGGCAATCCTACTCCACCTATTTATATTGAGTCTGACCCAAAACAAATGGGGAAAAGGACAGTTGAGAAGGAATCAGATGTCAAACTTACCTATTTATTGATGGGATTTCGCACCGTGACGATTACTCATCCGGATATGTATCCGCTTGATGTCCTGGCCTGTATTTTAGGTCAAGGGGAGAGTTCAAGACTATATCGCGAGATAAAGGATAAAAAACAACTTGTTCACAGCATTTCTGCCTCATCTTTCACCCCACGATATGATGCCGCTGACTTTACGATTGAGGCAATATTGGATTATTCTAATATCCATCAGGCAGAAAAGTCTATACTCGATGAGATTTATAAATTAAAAAAAGAATCTGTTTTAGATGAAGAACTTGAAAAGGCAAAAACACAAATAATAAGTGAGTATGTCTTTGCTAATCAAACTGTGCAAAGTCAAACCAATGTTATTGGTAGAGATGTCCTTCATACGGGTAATCCTTTATTTCACGAAATTTATGTAGAAAACATAAAAAAGGTGACGAAAGAGGACATTCAACGGGTCGTAAATACATATTTTTATGATGATGCCTTAACCGTGACAATGCTAAAACCTAAAGGAGCAAAATTAGAGAAAACAGAAACGGCAAAAGAACAAATTGCGGTTGGAAAGGTAGAAAAGGTAGTTTTGGACAACGGTATGACCATTTTATTAAAACAAAATGTGAATGTGCCATTAGTCTATATTGGTGCATATCTTAAAGGCGGACTACGGTATGAAAATGCACAAAATAATGGTGTGTTTAATTTTATGGCAAGGATGCTGATTAAAGGCACAAAAAACCGCACTGCAGAACAAATTGCTAAACAGATAGATTCGATAGGTGGAAGTATCAACGCCGCTGGTAGTGAGGATTACTTCAATTGCTCCTTAGAAGTTCTGAAACAGGATATTAACCTATCTATGGATATAATTGCCGATGTTTTAATGAATCCTGTTTTTGACGAGGAGGAGTTAAAAAAAGAACAAAAGGCAATTTTAGCCGATATTGAGAGTTTAGACGATAATTGGAAGGCACAATCAGAGGTCTTTTTCAAAAAGACATTTTACAAAAAAAGCCCTTACCAATTTATCTCACTCGGGACAAAAGAAAGTATTACTAATCTAAAAAGGCAAGATTTGGTTGATGTCTGGAAAAGATATTGTCTGCCTAATAATATCATTCTAACTGTTTTTGGTGATATTGACCCCAAAATAGCAAAGGAATTAATATTGGAGAAATTTAAAGGGTGGGCGCCGGCAGAGATTACTTTCCCGGAAGTAGTTGTTGAAGAACCACTTTCTTCAAATGTTGAAGCGACTATGAACACGGAGAAAAAGCAGGCGGTAATCTTTATGGGCTACCCAGGAATGAAGGTCGGAGATAAGGATTGGTATACAATGCGGGTTATTGATGCCATTACCTCTGGCATTGGTTATCCTGGAGGCTGGTTACATAATACCTTGCGAGGTGAGGAATTAGTTTATTTTGTCCATGCCTGGAATGAGGTCAAACAAAACCCGGGCTATTACGCTATTCAAGCCGCCACAACGGTTGAAAATCTGGATAAGGCATTAAAAATTATCAAAGAAAAACAGGAATTAATCAAAAACGAATTAGTTTTAGATGAAGAATTAGATAGAGGGAAAAAAGCCTGCATTGTGATGGAGGCATTATATTTAAAGCAAACAAACTCATCCCAGGCATCATTATCCGCTCAATATGAACTTTATGGTTTAAACTATGACTGGCGGGATGATTTAATTGAAAAGATAAATGCTGTGACGAAGGAAGAAGTTAAAAGTGTTGCTAATAAATATTTTAACAATTATGTCTTGACTATTACTCGACCCAATTAATCATTAGTGGTTTATGATAATGCCTGAATAGTTATGAAGAAGTTAATCTCAGGTCTATTCCTTATTTTGATATGCCATAATTTATCCTTTGGAGAAATCAAGATTCCTACCATAAAAATTGAGGATGAAAATGACATCTGGGAATTATATATTGATAATGAAATTTCCTGGAATGATTATGAAATCTTAAACTACCTTTATCAACACCCTATTGATTTGAATACTGCAAAACCTTCAGAAATTCAAGAATTACCTAATATAACTTTTGACCTATCTTACCAGATTTATAATCAAAGACCTTATAAAACCACTTTAGATATAATCCCTATCGTTGGCAATGATATATTTGAACAAATTAAGGTATTTATTCAGGTTGAAGAATTATTGAAAGGAAAGTTTGACTTGTGGTCGAGCGAAACCCTTGAGGATAATAAAAAGGCAGAGGTTAATGCAAAATTAGGTGTTTATACTAAAAATATAAAACTTGGTGGTTTCGGTCAGCGTGAAGAGGAGATTAAATTAAAGAAAAGATATTTAATGTGGCCGCAAATCCTCATCGGTAATTATCAAGCACGATTTGGTGAAGGGATAACCTTTAATTCTGCCCATCGTAATTCATACCAGGGTGTTGTTCCGGATGATATGACCAGAAAGAGTGATATTCAAGATGGAATATTCATCGAGACATCTTTTGATAACTTAAATTCTGCTTTTTTCTATTCCTGTGTGGATTTAAGTAAGTTTCCAAACAATGTTTTATCGGAATTTGATGGTAAAGAGAAATTATGGGGAGGCAATCTTAATCTGGTAAAAGGCAATAATCACATCGGACTAACAGGTTATATCAGTAACCTTAATTCTAAAGATGAAAATAAACGGATTGAAATACTGGGAATGGACTTTATGAAAAGGATTAATACGGCAGAGATTGCCGCAGAAATAGCCAAAAGTAAAAATCAAGGCACTGGAATATTTCTTAGAGGGTATAAAAAGATAAGTAATTTTAAATATTGGCTCTCATTAAGAAGATATGAACAAGATTTTATTAATCCCCATAGTCAAATAAAAGAAGGGGATGAGAAAGGCGGTGAGGCTAAAATAGAGTATATCTCAGGGGACTTAAAACTTACAGGATTTGTCGATTACCATAAACATCCTTCTATTTTTATTACAGATGAAACATACTGGGGTTGTGTTGAGCACAAATTATCCCCTCGAGTAAAAATCAGGGGTAAAATTGAATATGAAGATAAAGATATAGTCCGGACTGAAGGTAAAAAGACCAATTATTCCTTTGAGTTAGACAATAATTATGAAAAATGTGAGATAAACTTTTATTATAAATATACCAGTGAAGATAAAAAGATTAGTGACTATGCCTATGTGAAGGGGATATATTATTTTAACCCCGGGATAACCTTCACTTCAAGGTTTAAATATGGTTCGGATGAAAAAAGGGAAACTTATGGACAGATAAAAATAAAAAGGCAGGGAAAGGAATTAATAACTAAATATACTTATACATCCTCTGAACCTCATCCACAGGCGTTTTATTTCAAGATAAAAGTAACATGGTAAGAAAGTAGAGGGAGATGGTGAGGTCTGACCCCACTATTCTCCCTGTGTTCATTCGTGGTTATATATTCCCTCTGTGTTCTCTGTGACTCTATGACTCTGTGGCTATATCTTGAACGGTTACCAGAGAGGGAATATATTTGGGATAAGTTTAAGTGGGGTAACAAAAGCTGGTATTAGAGCAAATGAGACAACAAAAAGATATTAAAAAGAAAGTAAATGATATTCTAAATGCCCCCAATATTTCCTTGACAATTTTAAGAATATAGAATATAATATCTGTTAAGATGAAATGTAAGGTTTTCATAGTAGTTTTACTTTTATCATTAGTATTTGCAAAATTAGCCTTTGGTATTCAGCCACTTGATGAACTTCAACCAATTATCCCCCCAAACAATGCAACTAATCAATCTATAAATACAAACTTAGTCTGGTCAGGGACAGGTGGTACTGTAACTTATGAAGTGTATTTTGGAACTCGTTCATTTACTCTAAATAAAATTGGAACTACTACTCTCACCATTTATGATAAATTACACCAATTAGCCTATGATACATGGTATATCTGGAAAATCATTGCTACCAATGGAACATTCACTGAAGGAGGTACCTGGACATTTAAAACTATCGACGATAAACCACCTGGAACACCAACTGGTCTTATTGCTAATGCAATTTGGTGGAATGAGATAAAATTATCCTGGAATGATACCTATGACGATGAATATGATTTTACTATTCAAAGAAAAACGGGTGTGGATGGAGTTTATAGCACAATAACTACTGTAGTTGCAAATACCACTTCATATTACGATAAAAATTTAAGTGAAAATACTACTTACTACTATCGAATAGCTGGACGGGATGGTTATGGATATTCAAATTATTCTGAACCAACATCTGCTACTACTCCTCTAAGACCACAATTTAACCCCTATGATAACTTATTTGACCCAACAAAAGGACAACAAGTAACATTTAGATATATTCTTTCATGGGCTGCTAAGTAACTGCTCATCATCAAGTGGCAATCTGCACCTTACAGTTTCAACAGCCACATAATATCTAAAGAACCGTTTTTTATGGCGAAGGGCCACATGGATAACAAACTGCACTTGTTTGCCCGATCATCTCTGCTAAGGATGGCAGCCTGTATTCTCCAGAAAGTCTATCGTATAAATACTTACGAAAATTCACTCCAAGCTTTCGACATGTATCCTTAATTGACAAAAATGTCTCCCAACTCC
>JBFLXS010000215.1 GCA_040755795.1 bacterium
TTGGTGAGCTGGCAGATATAGTTGGAGTTGATAAGTTTATCCAGGGTATTGGTAAGGAGAGGTTACTTCGGAGTGTGGATAAATTTGTGCAAGGGATTGGAGAGGAGAAGGTAATTCGTAGCATTGGGGAAAAAGAGGTAATTCGTAGCATTGGGGAAAAAGAGGTAATTCGTAGCATTGGGGAAAAAGAGGTAATCCGTACCATCGGCGAAGAGAATTTATTGAAAGATCTTATACATCTCCTTGGCAAAGAGAAGATAAAAAAGATGTTGAAGGAAAATTAAGAAAATTAGTAACTATTCAGCCACAGATTAACACGGATTAGCACGGATAAATACAGAGGTCAGGCGACAGATGAGAAACGGAGAAAGGGAGAAACGGAGAAGGAGAGGAGACACGAGCCACTATACTTGAATTTGCCTTCAACCTTGAGCCTAATTACGGACACGGATACCGGACACGATTCACGAATTTTCCGTGTTTCATCCGTGTCCATCTGTGGCTGAATAATTACTCTAATCTTAATTCTTTTGCCCGATTATTTGCGGCGGTGACTGCCTGGATAAATGCCGAGCGGATTCCTTTTTCTTCTAAAACATTTAGTGCAGAAATGGTTGCTCCACCAGGTGAAGTAACCTTATCTCGTAAAACCGCAGGATGTTCAGCAGTCTGTTTGAGCATTTTAATTGCTCCTTCTATCGTTTCAATCGTTAAGGTTAAAGAGGTATCTCGCGGTAATCCTACCGATACGCCTGCATCGGTCAAGACCTCAACAATAGTAAAGAGATATGCAGGACCACAGCCCGATAATGCTGTAACCGCCTCCATTAAAGTCTCTTTGATGACCACAACCTTTCCTACTGCTTCAAATATGGCTTTGACTAACTCCAAATCCCGCGTATCTGCATATCTTCCTTTACAAATACCCGCCATACCCTGCCCTACTAAAACCGGTGTATTTGGCATAACCCTGATTACTGAAACCTCTCTGGCAAATTTAGATTCAATAAATTTTGTGGTAATCCCCGCGGCGATAGAAATAATCTTTTGGTCGGGTTTTATAATCTCGGAGATTTCAACCAAAACCTCCGGCATTATCTGAGGTTTAATTGATAAGATAATAATATCTGCCCCTCTGATACCTTCTTTATTATCACTTGTTCCGTTTATACCTAACTCTTCTTTAAAAAATTCAAGTCGTTTGAAGTTAACATCACAGACCAGGAGATTACTCTTTTCAATTAAATCTATCTTTAATATTCCTCTGATTAATGCTTCAGCCATATTCCCGGCGCCAATAAAAACTAATTTCTTCCCTTTTAACAACTCCATAACTTCTCCTGAAAATAGGAAGTAGAGAGTAGAGAGAAAATCTTTCCTCCACCTGTTTTTTCCTCTATTCTCCTGAAAATAGATAGACTACAGACCATAGACCAAGGAACCGATGAAAAGCAAGTTTATTCCCCCTTAAATTCGGGACTCGGGATTCGGGCTTCGGGCTTCGGGAAGGCTGGTAGCCGCAGGCTTCAGCCCGATTTCACCTGAACCATCAAACCATCCAACTCCTCTTTCATTTTTCTTTGTGAGTCACAGAGTTATATCCGTTTGTCCTAATTTATAATGGCAATCTTTCCTATTGCCTTCTCACCACTACCTTCAATGACATAAATATAAACGCCACTGCCTAAAGTCTGTCCGTGATTATTTGTTCCATTCCAGAAGACATAACCACTTGTGGCTAAATACTCCTTTTCATAAACTAATTCTCCAGTAATTTTATATATTCTTATTTTTACCGCATCTGCTAATCCGTCAAAGGTAATTTTATCATGACCTTTAGATGGCTTGAACGGATTGGGATATACCCGGACATTACTTAAAGAAACCGCAGGAGATGATGGTAACGCCACGATAAATGTTGATAAAGTTGTAATGGTTGCCTGGATTATATTTTCATCCGAACGGACAATCTGATTTTCTGACGGAAGCATCTCCCAATAATTATTATTTAAACGATAAATTTTAAGTTGCATCTCCTCATCTGATGAGAATCCTGCCTCTGGATAGGTGATAAAAATAGTTAAGGTTGCGGTGGGCATCACTTCTTCATTATTTGAATTTATGGCTAAAAGTTGCCATGCAGAACTGATTGATTTTTTGATTTTAGGGGTTGCCTGATTAAAATTAGTCACTGGTAAAATAGGAAATATGGTAAGGGTAAAAGTAGTGGTTCCGTCAAATGCGTTTGCCGGCACATCTACTTGTATTTTTTCAGTCCCTGTGCCATAACTTACCGCCGAAGGTAGAGTAAAATACCTACTTACTACCCTTATTCCATCTGTTGTTGACCAGCTTCCGTAAATATCCGCTCCATTTTTCGCCTTTACTCGGTAATAATAAATACTTCCATATTGTCTTGCGGTGATATAATAATAAGTTTGGATAATATTATCAGAAATAGTGCCCCACTCTCCGGAATCTTTTCTTTCTTGAAGTTCGTAGCCGGCAATCCCTGATTCTGTATCCGTAGCAAAAGACCAACTAACTAAATAATTTCCCGTAGAGGTAACATCAAGGTCAATACTCACATATCCCTCTGTAATTGTTCCAATAGCAGAAGGAGGAGTCTCATCTTGAATCGCTGTGGCAGTTGCTTGAACCGTTGTTGTTGCCAGAGAATAATAAATCCCATCGTAGCTAAAGGCAGTGTAATAATATATTTGACCATTAATGATATTTTTTGTATCCACCGTAGAAGTGCCTTGACCTTGATAAATTTGGTCTCCATCTTCTGAATTTTGCGGGAAATAATAAAGATTCCTGATTATCTTGACTTCCTTAAAATCCTCATCTGCTGGGTTAATCCAATTTAATACAATTTTTTTAAACTCACCTTTTGCGGTGAAACTGCCAACGAGTCCTGGCAGAGTTGTATCTGTCGCCACTGCCTCGCTAAATACTGGCGATGAATAATTTGCCCCACCATCTGAGGTAAAAGCAGTATAATAACAGGTCGTTCCTGGTGTAAGTAAGGTTTCGGTATAATTGGTCAATGTCCCGCGGTAAACTTGTGTTCCTTCTTTCGGCGTAGTCGCATAGGTACCTGTATTTTTCCTAATAATAACTTCTGTAACCCGATTATCAACAGGGAATATCCAGTTTAAAGTCATCTGACGATTATTCCCCGGGGTAGCAGTAAAATTACTTACCTTAGTTAAAGTCGCCTCTGGATAACCTACGACATAAGTAGATAAACTACCTATTCTTACCGTAACTAAATTTTCATTGGGAATAACTGTTTGTGTCCCAGCCACCATTTGCCATAAACCATCAACATATCGATAAATCCGATAATCAGACTCTGTGCCTGCATTTATTGGAGAATATGAGAAGATAACCAATAAAGATTTGGCAGGTTGAACCTCTATCAGCGTCCCAGAATTAAACGCTAAAAGATCATAACACTGACTTAAAAATTGACTCATCAGAGGTGTCGAGGAGGCAAAATTAGCTGGTGGCGAAACCTGACTAATCGTAAAGGTAACAGACCCAATAAAGGCATCTGCCGCAACATCAATTGTTATCTGACCATAATTAATACTGCTGGTTGCGGGAATCTCTACAGCCTTATTTACTACCCTTATCCCATCCGATGTCGAAGAATAGGAACTCCATAATTCCGCTTCATTTTTGGCAGAAACTCGATAATAATAGACATTACCAACAATTTTACCCGTGAAACCATAACTAAGTTGAGAAGTATAGCCAATTGTGCCCCAGGTTCCACCTGTCCCTATTCTTTCCTGAACCGCATATTGAATTATATCAGAATCATCATCTTGAGCCATAGTCCAATAAATTGTATATGAGCCAATAGTATTAATATCTTTATCAGGAAAATCTTCGGTTACCGTCCCCGGAGGAAATGGGGGAGAAATATCTCTCTGTGGCGTAGCACTCGCACAACTAAAACTACCTGCACAATCAAATGCAGTATAATAATAAGTAACCTCATTGAATAAATTGTCATCAATAAAAGTCGTTGCCGTCCCACTATAGACAGGAATTCCATCGGTTATTGTTCCCGGATAACCATTTGTATCCCGGACAAGTGTTATAACATCCAAATCATTATTTATCCAGGTCAATACTATCTTTTGATGTTTAGGGGTAGCAGTAAGGCTACCGATATCCGCTTTTGCCAATGTTGTGAAAAATAATGTGAGTAGCAAGCAAACTATTGTTCTCTTTATCATATTTTTAATAATACCATAAGACTTTATAAAAGTCAACACAAAGTTTTACCTAAACTGGATATGTTTTTCTTTTCTCCTTCAGGGACATAGACTTATTAGTGCTTATATATTTTACTTTTTCAAAAGTGATGTTTTGTCGTCATCTAAAAATTTTGTGTGATAAGGGGTTAGAAATTATTTAAAAAAAAATTAAAAAAAATAGTTGACAACTCTATATCTTGTATTATAAACTATCTACAATTCAATATATAGATATGAAAAAGACAGGGAAAGAGAACCAATGGTAACCGTTCAGGTAATCCTTTACCGCAGAGACGCAGAGAAACAGAGAAGACATAGAAATAAAGTAACTATTCAGCCACTGATTAACACGGATTAGCACGGATAAATACAGAGGGCAGAAGGCAGAGGACAGAGGGCAGAAAACAGAAGGCAGAGAACAACAGGAGGAAAAAAACTTCAGCCTGATTACGGACACGGAAAACGGACACGGATTACGAATTTTCAGTGTTTCATCTGTGTCCATCTGTGACTGAATAGTTAGCAATAAATTTTAATTTTTTCTCTGCGTCTCTGTGTCTCTGCGGTGAACAGTTACAACCAATGAGAAAGTGGGAAAGGGAGAAAGTGAGAAAGAGGGGAACTAATTTTCTCACCTACTCACTTTCTCCCCTTTCCACTTTCCCGGCTGTGCCTGTTGTTTCACTTCAGATGGTTAAATAGTTACTTTCTTTCTAATTATGGAGAGGGAAGCAGGATGAAATGTCCATTTTGCAATCAATTAGAGGATAAAGTTGTTGACTCAAGAGAAGTAGGGGAAGGCACAATTATCCGCCGAAGAAGAGAATGCTTAAATTGTGGCAAAAGATTCACTACTTATGAGCAACTACGCGAGAAGATACCTTTTATGGTGATAAAAAGAGATGGACGAGAAGAACCATTTGACCGCGAAAAGATAATTGCCGGCATTATGAAGGCATGTGAAAAAACCTCAATAGATACTGAAACAGCGGAAAGTATAATTGATGAAATTGAAAGTATTCTCAAGGATAAAGAGGAGAAAGTGATTAAGAGTCAAGAGTTAGGTGAGTTAATAATGGAGAGACTTCATTCCTTAGATGAGGTTGCATATTTAAGGTTTGCCTCTGTTTATAAACAATTTAAGGATGCCGGGTCATTTACAGAGGAGATAAAAGAAAGTTTTGGTGGAGAAAAAAGGTAAATTATGTCTTTAGTCGTTTCTGTTCGAGTACCAGATGGAATTGTTTTGGCCGCAGATAGTTTAATGACATTTCATACTCAGGCAGTTCCAAAAGAGGAGTTTGTCAAATGTCCTAAATGTGAAGCGAAAATACCGCATTCTCTTGTTTCACCACCCCCGCCAGTTTTGGCGCCGGGCTCATCAAATACCCAGAAATTATTCTGTATAAAGAAAAGAAATGTGGGAATAGCCGTATTTGGTATGCCTTTTTTAAGCGGGAGAACGATAGAAAGCCACTTAAGAGATGTGGAGAAAAGAGTCTTTGAAAATGAAACGGTTGAGCGTGTAGCGGCAAAAGTAGAAGAATATTTCAAAGCAGAGTTGAATAAAGAGGTAGGTAATTTAGAAAACATCCCGGAGCGACAATTCCCATTGGGTTTCCAGGTTGCCGGGTATGATGAACAAGACCCATACATAGGGAAAACATTCTCTGTTGAAATAGGTAGAACTTCAAGAATAGAACCTTTACATACTAAAGGTTACGGATGCTCAATAAGTGGTGACCAGCGAGTAATCTTAAAACTATGGAAAGAAGATCCCAATATACCTTTACCAATGCCACCATTTCAACTTCTACCTTTACAGGATGCGATGGATTATGCCTTATTTCTCATTCAGACAACAATTGAATTTCAGAGATTTACACCAATGACTCCTACCTGCGGGGGAAATATTGATGTGGCGGTGATTACTCACCAGACAGGATTTCAATGGATTAAAAGAAAGGAATTAATAATAAAAGAACATTAGTAGGTGTAGGAGGGGAGGGGGATATTTTTTAAAGCCTGTAGCCATTTAATGGCTACAGGCTTTTTTAATGTTTATCACCACAAGTGCCTCTATAGCAGTTATTAGTCAAAATTTTACTCAGGGTGGATAAGTAAAAAATCCCAAATCCCAAGCACCAAATCCCAAATAAACACCAAATTCCACATACCAAAAAGCGAATTAGAGGTAAGAGTTCAGGTAGGATAAAAATAAGGAGAAAGGGAGAAGATGGAGAAGTGGAGAAAAGAAGAGTTAAGTGATACTTGATGTTCAAGTTTTTTAAAGGTATAAAGATTTAACCGCAAAGAGCGCAAAGGAAGGAAAATAAGGTGGTAAACAACCTATTGCTTTGTTAAGTTTGCTTTGCTATGTTTAGAAAGTTATCGGTTATCAGGTTATCGGTGAAGAGAAAACAATGACCTGTTATCTCCGATTACTGATTACCGATTACCTAAGTAACAT
>JBFLXS010000216.1 GCA_040755795.1 bacterium
TGAAACCTAACCCCAATGTTTATAATATGTTACATATACCTACCTCACCTCCTAAACACCCCTAAAATCTACCTTCTTACTATTATAACCCCTTGATTTTACTGGAGTTAATAGGTCCAACCCTCATTATAAACCTCTAATCCTTAATCCCTGTGTTCCTCCTTTAAAACCTTATGCCTAACAGTCCACCATCGACCGTTGCGTCTGTAAGTTTCCTGACTACATTACTGGAAAAATCGAAATCGCCTCTAAAATCTTTTTGGGGAATCATGTCTGAGTTGAAGGTACAAATATACTGAAATCCATGTTTAGAAGATTCAGATGCTGCCAATTGTAGAGCTAATGCCCTCTGTCGTTCATCGACACCATCAAAAATATTGCTGTCATGAATTAAGAATATTGGTGTCTTCGTTCTTTTTGCCCACAATTTTGCCAACATTAAATCATAGCAAAAAATTTTCATGTTACTTATACCTTGGCTGCCTGAACGTTCTATATTAATTCCAAATTTAAATCCTTTTTTCGTAAAATCTATGGATAGTGTTCCAGGTACTTCATAAAGTGCTTCTGAATTTTCATTAAATGTTAAAATTGCATCTCTTCTTTGAAACTCTCTCTCACTCAAATCTCTGTTTGCCTGTTGATGAAGAAGTTCCTGTTCAATAGATATTCCACTCTTTCCCTGTTCGAATTTCTTTAAATTTTCTAATCTTATGGATATATCCTTTAACTGAGAGACACTATTCTGATGATTCTTCTGTAATTCGTTAAATTCCTCTAATGCACCATGACTTTGTAAAATCTGCATTAACTCTGTTCGTTGGGATGTCATTTTTTTTATTTCATCTTCTCGACGAGAAATATTGCCTCTAATTCTATCCATCTCGTTTGTTAAGAAATCCTTTCTGTTGGCTACTACTTTACGATGGAAATCAAGAACTTCATCAATTTTTTTTGTTATTATATCCATGAATACTAACCCAGCCTCTTTGTAAATCTTGATGATTTTGTCGGTTCTTGCATCCTTCTCTTCACTCAAGCTCGCTTCATAATGTTCAAGAATCATTCTATCAGTCATATTCAGATTAACTAATTCATGTATATTTTTTGTCAAATTATCGGCATTTCTTTCAATCTGGTTATACTGATTATGAACCTTAAAACTTCTTAATTGGGAGTCCTCATCTTGAACTTGTGCCTCTATCCTAATTTTCAGTGCTTCTAATTCTCCAATGTTTCCCATAAGATTTGCAAGTAAACCAGACTGTGCTTCTTTTTTGAGATGGTTCAAAAATTTTACTCTATCTTTAATAACTTGTAGTTTCGAGGCATATTCCCAACCAAGACTAAGTAAAAAAGCATTATTGATTTGAATATCCCATTCTCGTTGGCTCTTGTATTGCTGAAAAGGGGTAAGAAAACTGCCTCTTTGTCCATTTTGTCTAATGAAGTATGAAATTAAGCTTCTAAAAGTGGGTACATATTCAAATTCGTCATAAATCGGCTGAAGGTTGAACATTAAAATACCTAAGCATTTCTTCCAATCATTCCTGGAAATAATTTGCTTCCTGGATTTCTCATCAATAGTAGGTTTAATCTTCCAATCGGAACAATCTCCTTCAATAATTATCTTATTATTGTCTGCGGTATTACGGGATATAGAATATGTTTTCCCACCCAAGTCTAAATTTAGTATAAATGTCCAATTATCCAACCGTGGATTCTTCAATGTCTCTCTCTTGTCAGCACCCAGGCAAAAATGGATTATTTCTATTAAGGTAGATTTTCCAAGACCATTTCTTGAATCTTTTATAGTCGCTTCTTTAGTTCTTTCAGCGAGTATAACATTAAGCCCATCTTTGAAAACGATTTTTTTAAATGAGGGATTATCACACTCTATTGAATGAATCATTTTTCAACCCTCCTAATTATTCCATCTTTCAATTCAACAATACCTAAAATGAATAATAAATCTAACCCCAAACTAAATCTTTCAAAATTTCTTACCTCAGATAATTCCCTTACTTTGTCCCAGAGTAGACTGACAGTTTGATTTGCTGTAATATTGTCTAATAGAATTGCCCCCAGATTTAATATAGAGTTTGATATTTGAATATGCTTGTTTGGGAGTATCATTGTTCAAACACCTCACATTTCTCAAATAAGTATACCAAAACTGCTAATCCTGCAGCTTTCTGTTTAAAATCACTAGATTCTCCTGAAGCAAAACCTACAAGGGCATCGAATAAATCATCACCCATAAATCCATCAATGTTTTTCAATTTATTATATTCGTTTACAAAGCCTGCTTTAAGTCTATCACTGAATTCAATATCTGGAACTTTATTAATGAAATCAGCTACTTGCTTTACTTGTGTCATCCCACTCACTATTGACCGTTCAATTCTTGAAGATAACATATTTTTCTTTATTTTATCCTTAGGCGGTATAATGTCGTATCTATCAGGCGGCTCTGATTGATCAGAAATGAGATATTTTGTGACAATACTCAATTCTGCAAAAGTAATATTTAAAATTTCTTTTTCGGTAGAATCTTCAATCCATTCTTCATGTTTATTTTTCATCTCTTTCAATCTTTGAACAGAATATTCTTGTGGTTGATCATCTACTATTTTATGATGATTTCTACAAAGTACAATACGATTGGAATACGAACTCCTTTCTCTCTCAGTCATATCAGGATTATATCTTGCTGAACCTGGTTTCTCACCCTCAATATGAGCCATATCTCCAATAATAGCCTCCTTATCCCCTCTTGTCCTATCTTTAATCAAGAGACTATTGCATCCGGGGAATGCACATCTATTTCCACTTCTTGACCATAGAAGTTTTAGATCCTTACTGGATATGTCGTTACTCATTGTATTTCACCATATCGTTCAACTGATTATTTATTCGTCGTTGTTAGCAAAGGGTTCGGAATGTTATATATTGTACTTAACCTCGTTTCATTTCCTTCTTAGACCGCAATGGTAGATTCACTCATACATCCACTTCCCTTAAGCTGATAGAAATTTCGATTGCTGATAGGAATTTTGATTTTTGGGCAATTTGGGAAAAGTGTCATAGGAATATCCTTCTCAGCTTTTTTTTAGGACAAAAAGCCCACTCCGATAATTATAGTATATAAAAACTATTTAAGTCAAGTGAAAAATCAAGAACCGAAAAATGGACTAGTGCTCTGTCGCTGATGATTTGACGGGTTCATTCTTCTGAAAAGGAATTTTAAACCACGAAGACACGAAGGATACGAAGAATTAAAGAAGAAATCTTCTAATTTCCTCTTATCTTCATTAATTACTTTCTTCGTGGACTTCGTGCTTTCTTCGTGGTTTTTGTGGTTTATCCTCGTTTATCTTTATGGCATTTTGGGACATAAATGTTTCTTCATCAATTGAGTAGCGACAGAGCACTAGAAATGGTCATACTACTCTTTAGCCTGTATAAAGGTATTTTTTAACCCGTTTGACACAGTACGTTTTTTTAACCATTGTGGTTATAATAAGTATACCACAAAACTCATTAAAATACAAGGGGTTTTATCGTTTTTTTTCTATCCTACCACTTCAATGAGATTATTAGGGTTCTGCAAAACCAAGAAACTGTAGTTTTTAAGCAGGTATTTAAAACCTCTATTTTTATCAATTACCTCCAAAGAGCAAAATGCAAAACTCGTTTATAGTTTATAGTTTATGGTTTATAGTTTATAGTCTATAGTCCTTCAACTATCAACTATAAACTATAAACTATCAACGGTTTTTTGTTTTACGCTTTTAGTTTTAAGTTTTTCAGAGAATTTGCAAATTTGCCAAAGTTCAGTAAAATTATCTCTTTCCTTTCAACGTTAAAATACTTGAAGTCCTTTTTGAAATTTGATTTGTAATTTTGCATTTTGATATTTGATATTTATTTGTTGTCTTCCCCAAATCCTATTTTGCAGAACCCTACAATGAGATTATGTTAGGATAGAATCCTGCGCGACTTTAATTATATCAAAGGCAGATTTAGGCTTGCTAATATTTGAGGTTTTCTGGCGCATCTTAAGTAAATTTTCTGGAGTAATTAATAATTCCTGGATTGTTTTTTGTATTTCAAATTCATTGCTTACTTTTATCGCCACACCTTGAGAAATCAGATATTGAGTGTTTCTTTCTTCCTGCCCCGGGATGGGATTGACAATGAGCATTGGTAAGCCACAGGCTAAACTTTCAGCCGTGGTTAGCCCACCTGGTTTGCCAATAAGGATATTCGATATTTTCATTAATTCATCTATAAAATTCACATAACCAAATACCTTAGTTAATTTTGGTAGAGTAGCGGATATTTCTCTAAGTTTTAACTCTAATTCCTTATTTGTGCCTGCAACAACTATAACTTGGAAATCAATATTTTTTATCTTATTGAGACAATGAACTATCTTGTCTATCGGACCCAATCCTAATCCACCTCCCATAATTAAAATCGTTGGCAGGTCATCTTTTAACTCATATTTTTTCTTTAAATTATAAATGTCCTTATCTTCTGTAAATACTGGGTCAATAGGAATACCTAAAATCTTAATCCTTTCTTTATTAATCCTCTTTTCCTCGAGTTTTTTAGCGGTCTCGTCATTTGAGACAACATAGTAAGATACATTCTCATGAATCCAGTAATTATGAATATCAAAGTCTGTAATTACCCCAATTAGTGAAAAGTCATCTAACTTCTTTTTTAAAGCAGAAAATATCCCACAAGGAAGGGCATGGGTACAAATGACAACTTGAGGATTAAATGATGAAAATAATTTATGTAATCGAGTAGAATTCAAGGAGTTAAGTGCCTGTCTAATCTTAGCCGTCAATTTAACTATCTGTTCATTGTCATATATAAAATCCCAGAAATCTGGATTTGTCTTGATTATTTCAAAATAAATCTTTCCAATGATATTTTCAAGTTTAGGGTGAAAATATCCCAGTGGGTCAATTTCTAAAACATCTATTTCGGGATAAATCAAATTCAAGGTTTTATGGATAGACTGAGCGGCTTTTCTATGACCGGTAGTAATATTGATATAAGATAACATTACTCGTTCTAACATGCTGGACCTCTTTAAAAGTGAACAGTAGCTTACTTAATCGGTTATTGTCTGCTGACTACTAATAAAAGCATTCCGATAGTTATGACTAACGAAAGAAGGGTGAATATCCCCTGACAGCGTGAAAAAAAGGTCAATTTAGACAATGGATTAATCTTAGTCAAGAATATTTGTTGAGTATTTTTTGTTGTTTCTATATCTTTAAATGCCATATCTTTATCCGGGTAGTAAATAATGCCTTCAACACATCTGCCATAAGGGTCGATGGTAGTGGTAATGCCAGTATTAGCTACTCTAACGATAAAGCGTTTTGTTTCGATGGCACGGAAGGTGCTCATCATCGCATGTAATCGGGGTTCAATAGTATTTCTAAAATGACCATCATTGGCTAAGACAAATAGATATTCTGCGCCCAACCTGGACATCTTTGTTACAATTTGAGGGAAGGTATCTTCATAACAGACAATTACCCCTAATCTACCAAATTTTGTTTTAAAAGGTGAATAATCATAACCAGATGAAATCTGTGATTCTCCAAATGGGACAGGTAATATCTTGCGATGAACAATATCATATTCGCCGACTTTTGAGACTAATTCCCCTTCGGGTGAAAAAACAAGAACAATATTATACATCCTTTCTTTTTCATAAGTTAAACTTCCCAAAACTAAATAAGTCTTTATTTCTCTGGCTAATTCAGAAATAATTTTATAATATTCAGGTTGATGGATGACATCCGTAGGGATGGCATATTCAGCCCAGAGGATAAAGTCAGGATTAAATCTTTTTTTTGCCTCTTTAGTTAGTTTGGAATAGGTAGTTAGAATTTCTTCAATATGTGTTTTTCGCCACTGCCAGGTTTGATAGAAATTAGCCTGAATAGAAGCAACCTTTATTTCCTTCGATTTCTCCGAATTTAAAAAGAAACTATAACCATAGATGAGAATTAGACATCCTGAAAATAACAATCCTGAGCGAAAAGCCTGTCTGCGAAAATCAGGATGAAAACAAAAAGCAAGGGCAGAATTTATCCCAATAATCAAAAAAGTAATGAAATCTGTTCCGGTAACATCAATAATTTGAATAAGTCGCAGGTATTTAATCTGGGTATAACCTAAATTCGCCCAAAATGAACCAAGAGGAGTAAAATTATTGTAAAGATATTGTAATGTTATCCAGAGAAATGGTGGGAAGAGAATGATTAAATAAACATTTTTACTTCGTTTCCAGACGACCTTAGTAAAATAACAAAATAATGCCATAAAAAGTGAAAAAATGCCAACAATCGTTAAAAATACCCATATTTTAAAAAGGCAAAGCCAGTAAAATAGCTCGGCAAAGGTAATTATCCCGGTGAATAAACCTACCCCAAAAGCCCATTTTGGCGTGGCTAATCTATTTAGCCCTATTAATAAAGGAATTAAGGCAAAATAGACTAAAAACCCTGAGTTGAATGAAAAAAAAGTCAGAATTAAAATTATGGCAGATAAAAAGGATAAAAATATGGTATTCATTGAATCCTAAAATCAAGGGGTCAGGGGTCAGAAGCTAGTGTCGTGTTGAACAAATAACGCACGGAATTTGATTCTGGTAACTGGTGATTGGTAACTGGTAATTAAATACCGTTCGGCTGAGCT
>JBFLXS010000217.1 GCA_040755795.1 bacterium
TCTATCAGGCTTGTCGGAAGAAATTTAGCAGTCGGAGAGAGTATTGGAATCAGTTACGGTGTACGATTCGGATATTAATTTTTCAAAGTTGGGAGGAGCTTTTGTGGTTTATTCTTTCGCCACCTGAACCAGCAAGTGGATGAAAAGGGAGAAAGGGGGATAAGATAGAGAAATAATATAATTAAATAAGGATTTGATTTTGTGATAAAGGGAATAGTGTGCCCAATTTCTAAGATAAAGGAGATTCTCCAGAGGTTTAGGAGGGGGAAATTTTAAGCAATTTAGAGGAAGAAGATGTTTAAAAAGCAAAAAATGGCTTTAAGGTGGTTACTTGGGCTGTTTATTTAGTTTCACCGAGAATTGCTGATTTTTTATTTTTTTCTTGACAAATTTGACGATTTGTGCTATATTAATTAATGTTATGATTTTAAGGCAAAAAGACAATATGGGAAAAAGAAACTTATCCGTGTTTATTGACACGATGACTCCAATAATTGTAACATGGAGCTATCATCGTTGTGGTAATCCTCAATGTAAGAGATGCTGATGTGTCTTCGGAGCACATTAGCCGCCAGAGGTGCTACCTCTTGCTAATGTACAGCAGCCAGAGGTTGCTGAGCTATGCTTGGCTGAGTATTCTACGAAAAACTAAACATTTACAGCACATTGCTATCAGTTCAAAAATATTTTTGAGCCTAATTTTTGATCTTTTTGGTAATCAGTCAAAATTTTTATTGACATCAGTTAAAATTTTTGTAACTATTTACCCAAATGAAGTAGTATAAGAAGATTAACTGTAAAATAAATAATGAGAAATTGAAAGTGGAAGATTCTACATCCTTCCTTATCCTTTATTTTACATTTTACAGTATCCATTTTACAGTAAACTACTTCAAATGAGTAAAGTGTTACAAAAGAAGTTTAACTTATTTCCATTAAAGAAGTTCGCGGTGCTCTCTGTGGTTAGTTTTTGACATTACCTGAGCAAAAGAAAGGAGAGAAAAATGGTAAGAATAAGTGAGGTAATATCTATCTATCTATCTATCTATCGTAATGTGCCGTGATTTATTAAAAAGGAATTGTAGAGGCGTGTCTATTTCAAGAAAGACACGCTTTTTTTGTTTTTCCCAAAGATGTGAACAAATCTCAAAATTGGGGAGAATGATACCATGAATCCAGTAATTTCAGCTATAGGCACGGCAGTACCTCAATATGCTTACACTCAAGAACAGGTCTTCTCAAGCTTAAAATTGAGAGGACTTTTTAAGGAACTATTCATCGGAACAAGGATAAAGATTAGAAGATTTTCTATCCCTCTTGAGAAGGTGCTGAGGTTAAGTGTACAAGAACTCTATGAAAGTTATCAGCAGGAAGCTATTAAGTTGTCAAAAGAGGCGATTAATAACTGTCTTGCCCGGGCAAAAATCGAAGCCTCGGCAATTGACTGTATTGTCTTAGTATCCTGCACGGGATATACTTGTCCTGGCTTAAGTCACTATGTTGCCAGGGAAGTTGGATTAAGGCCAGATGTTGTCCATAACAACCTTTTGGGGATGGGATGTGGTGCGGCTGCTCCAGCCCTTCGCCGAGGATATGATTTTCTTCGCCTGAATAGAGGAAAAGCTCTTATTGTCTGTGTCGAAATCTGTTCGGCAACCTATCATCCTGATCGCAGCCTGGAGATGGCAATAGGTGATGCTATTTTTGCCGATGGGGCTGCGGCGGCTCTGGTATCTTCGGATGGTGATGGTTTTGCCTTTGTAGATTTCCTCTCTGTCTCGGCTACAGACCATATAGATAAGTTAGGTTATAGATGGGATGATGCCAGATTAAAGCTTGTCCTGACACCAAATCTCCCAGAAATAGTTAGTCCTCTTTTGGCTGAAGTAACAGATAAGCTTCTTAAATACAATAAGCTCAAAAAATCGTCCATCTCAATCTGGGCGATTCATGGAGGGGGAGTTTCAATCCTTGATAAGGCTAAAGAGGTTTTAAGAATTGATGAAGATGATATAAAATATTCTCGTTTGATATGGTCAGAATACGGCAATCTATCGAGCCCAACAATCTTGTTTACCCTTAAAGAACTGATGGATAAAAATGCGATTAAACAAGGGGATAAAACTATTATGTTGACGATGGGCGCTGGCATTGAAGTGGATGGGATTTTGTTAGAGTATGAAGGAGGTGGTTGAAAATGTCTACTCGACGAATTCTATTTGTATGCTACATTCAAAATCCTTTCAACCCATTTTTCTATCCACCAATAGGAATATTATATTTGTCTTCTATAGCTAAACAAAAGGGATATTCTACAAGTTTATTTGAATTACATGACCCTGACCTTGGAGTGGATAATATTGATACTTTCTTTAAATATCTTAATGAGTATAATCCTGATATTTGTGCATTTTCTTTCTATACCCCTGCTGCATTGAGGATTTTTAATATAATCCCTCAAATAAAGGCAAAAAGGCCTAAATGCCATATTATAGTTGGAGGTCCTCACGCAAATGCTTTGCCTATGCAAACAATGGAAGATTGTAAAGAAATAGATTTTTTGGTTTATGGTGAAGGAGAATCTACTTTTAACGAATTTTTGGATGCTCTCGAGAATAAAAAAACATTCTTTCACATTAAAGGTCTTGTGTTCAGACATGAAAATGAAATAATATGTAATGAAAAACGAGAATTAATAGAAAATTTAGATACCATCCCTTTTCCAGATTATGAATTAGTTAAAGATCAACATTATTCAGATATTTATCAATTGGGCAATCGGGTAATGAGTATAGTTAGTTCTCGAGGGTGTCCGTTTAATTGCAATTTCTGCTCTAAACTAACATTTGGTTCGCAGTATAGGCGCCGGAGTCCTTCTAATGTAGTAAGGGAGATAAAAATTTTAAGAGATAACTACCACATTGATGATATAACTTTTTGTGACGAGCTCTTCGGAATGGATAAAAAATGGATGGAGGATTTCTATGTAGAACTGGAAAATAACAGGGTAAAAATAAAATGGAAATGTATGACAAGGGTAGATATACTAAGGAAGAAAGATTTTATAAAAATGAAAAAACATGGCTGTTATGCTGTTGGATTGGGAATTGAATCAGGTAATAACAATGTACTTCAGGATATCAATAAGAAGATTAATAGAAAACAGATCCAAGAAGCTTGTAAAGATGTTACAGATGCTGGACTTACTACAATAGGTTACTTTATCCTTGGTCACAAGACAGATGATTATCAGAGTATAAAGCAAACATTAAACTTCCCTAAAGAGCTAAATTTAGATTTTGTAATATTCTCTCTCTTAACACCATATCCTGGTACTCAGATATATTCATATCTTCCGAATGAAGTAAAATATGACTGGCGAAAATTTAATCCTATACATCCTATAAATATTTCCCAAATAGACTCTGAAGATCTACAATCTTTTTTATTTCAAGGAAATGAGGTAGTGCTTTATAAGAGACTTAAATACTTGTGGGGAAATGTTATTCTTTCAAAAGACCATTTCAAAACAAAAAAACTTAAATTTTTGCATTGGTTAAATGCGATGAGAAATTCGGGTTCTACCCGACCTAAGGTCGTGATTCCATAGCATATTGATATTAATAGAGTTATTGAGCCGTGCATTTTCAATTTTCTATGCACAACAGATATTTGATGGTTAGACAAAAATGTGATGGAGCCGTAAGGATAAGATTATCATACTCACCATAGGTGCTGGGATTAAGGTAGATGGGATATTGTTAGAGTGAAAAAAGTGACATAAGGAAAAAAGAAATGATTATTTTAGAGAATATAAAAGATGGAATAAACACTCTGGGAATAAATAAAACACGAGTAATTCTCCCTGTGCTAAGTATATTATTTGGAGTTGCCTCTTTAGTTCTAATCTCTTCTGTTATAGAAGGAGAGAAAAGATTTATATTAAAAGAGATTGAGAAAATGGGCTCAAAATTAGTATCTGTATCTATGAGAGTCAGTGAGACAGAAATGTCCGTTGGGTTTACTCAAAAAGATACTGATGCAATAATAAAAAGGTGTGCTGAAGTTAAACAAATTCTACCTATAACAAGTAGTTCATATCCAATTTATGCCTCTAATAAAAGTATCGATGCGGCACAGGTTGTAGGGATAGCAGCAGAATTGAAGGAAGTAACAGAAATTCCTTTAATAATGGGTAGATTCTTTAACCAGGAGGAGGTAAATAATCTCTCTAATGTCTGTGTAATAGGAGAGGGAATTTATCATAAGCTGTTCAAAAAAATACCACCTATTAATCAGTCTATTTATCTTATAGGCAGTGCCAATCAGAAGATTAATCTGCGAATTATTGGGGTATTTGATAAGACCAATCAACAAATTCAAAGGATGATAGATAATGAGGGCATTATTGTGCCGATTACCGTTTTTCAAAAGGAAATAGCAGGGAAAAGTAATATCTTTTCTCTATTAGTTGAAACATATAACTCAGCACAGGTATCAAAAGCAGTTCAAGATATAAAAGCAATTTTTGAATTAAGGAAAATCTCTGTTATTGTGTATGCCCCAAAGGAGTTACTTTCTGCTCAATTTAGTATAAATAAAAAGGCAACAATCTTTGGATTCTGTCTTGGAATACTACTTTTAATAGTTGGCGGAGTGGGGATAATGAATATAATGCTAAAGTCTATTATTGAAAGAACCAAAGAGATAGGTATTAGAAAGGCAGTTGGAGCTAAAAATAGACATATACTAACCCAATTTCTTACAGAGGCATTTATAATTGGAATTTTGGGATGTGGGATAGGAGTATTTATTGGCATAATTGGAACTCATTTTATCGCAGGTTCGTTGATTAAAACAAGTACACCTGTAATTTCTCTACTAACAATTTTTGTCTCATGTGGGGTAGCTCTTATATTAACTCTTTTATTTGCACTTTACCCTGCTTCCAGAGCTTCATCTTTAAATCCTATTGATGCCTTGAGGTATGAGTAAGTAAGGAGAAGATATGAAAAATAATCAACTGATAAATAAAAAAGTTCTTGATGAAATAAAAAATATCTGCCTTGATGAAGAATATGAAATAAGGATAGAAGTTGGAGGAATAATTCTCTCTATAAAGACTAATGATTATGAGCTTAATGAGTTGATGAAGAGAAAATTTTATGCCTTTCTCTCATCAGATTCCCCTCAATTAGTTGTAGAAATTCAAGTGAAAGAGAAAATTCAAACTGGCTCAGAAGGAAGTAAGTGTGTTGTAGATGAATGGAGAGTATTGTTTAGTAAGGGGTATTCATATGCAGGAATCGCAGATTTTAAACAAAAGAAGGGACAGGTGATAATTATTCCTTCGGAAAAAAACAATACAGAAAGCATTATTAGACGATTTCTTTCCTACTTTTTAATAGAATTTAATGGCTTTTTTTTGCACGCAGCCAGTGTAGTAGTGGATTCTAATAGAGGTTTTATTTTCTGTGGTAAATGTGGATGTGGAAAAACTACTATTGCTAATTTGTCTGATAAATATACAGTTCTTAATGATGATATGAGCCTTATTCGAAAGATTAATAATCAGTATAAAGTATATAGTACTCCATTTTATGGAAATAGAATAAATAGTTACGTTTGGGCTCGGATAGAAAGTCTTCTCTTTCCCAAAAAAGATAAAGAGGTCTACATTAAAAAATATTCAATTTATAGTAGCCTAAAAGAGATTATCCCAAATATATTCTTGTTATTTGGTGTACTCCATCATTTTCAGAGAGAGAAAGTGTTTAATTTATGTAGTGAGATTATAGAAAAAGTACCTTGTTATGAACTTCACTTTCTGAAAGATGGAACCTTTTGGACTCATATCCTATCTGTACAAGGAGAAAGGAGAAAGTAATCTATTGGACAGAAGTAGGCCTATTTACGAACAGATTTTTAAAAAATATTGGGATAAGACTCTGCCATTTAGCGTTACAATAGAATTAACTTATAGATGTAACTTAGGGTGTGTTCATTGCTATGTAGAGAATAACTTAAAAGAGCAAGAACTTACTACCCTTGAAGTTAAACAACTATTAAATAAATTGGCTCAAGAAAAGGTAATTTTTTTAACCTTTACAGGAGGGGAGATTTTTTTAAGGGAGGACTTGTTTGAGATAGCCTCCTATGCAAGGAAGAATGGATTTATGATAAAATTATTTACCAATGGTACATTGATAACTCCCACAATAGCTGATATGATAAAAGGTGTTTGCCCTGAGGCAGTAGAGATTAGCATGTATGGAGCCACTGCTCAAACACATGAAGATATTACAAAAGTTTCTGGGAGCTTTGAGAAATCTATAAATGCCTTCAAGTTGCTCAAGGAAAGAGGAATAACTACTATCTTCAAACCAACATTAATGAGGCAGAATTTTGCAGAGTATTCTGAGATGAAATCATTAGCAGAGAAGTTAAAGGCAGTCCCAAGGTTTAGTATTACCATTACAGCAAGGAATGATGGGGGTACTACTCCATATCAGTATAGATTGTCTAATGACCAATTAGCTACTTTTTTTCAACAGTTTACATATGATGAGGAAGAAGATATTGAAGAAATATGCAAACAAATAAGAGGTTCTTCTAAGTTTTAAGTGGGTAAATAGTGTTTATTGAGTTGACCAAAATTAAGTTTTCCTGTAATCAAAAAGGTTACTATTTTAAAATTTCTGTAACTTCTAAAACCTCTGGCTTTAGCCTT
>JBFLXS010000218.1 GCA_040755795.1 bacterium
CCTCTTTGTACCACTCTTTTGAATACTCTCTACTTGTTCCATCGATGACACTCCTTTCGTCTAACCCAATTTGGAGTGTCACCCTATTTCCCTAATTCCTTGGTATCATAAACTGGTCGTTAGGACAGGGTATTCCGATACTCGATGAGAATTCAAGAAGGCTTACGATATTCGGCGGCAGGCTTAGGACCGCTTCACCGGGCGAGTTCGTGCTTGCCGGGATCGTGGCGTTTATAGCTTTTGTGGTGATTGGCACATCGCAGATTGATACATCGGGAAGAGGATGGAAAGGGATGTATAACCAGGGGGTGATTGATAAGCGGGAGTATTATGAGAATAGATTTAGGGTTTTATGAGGCAGTGCTTTATTTATTAAAGTAATATTTTCATAGCGTATCACTGAAACACTTATAAAAGTACGTAGCACGATATTTTTGTACTTTCGGGCTTGTTGCTTCCTCCATGAAAGTCAAATTCATAGAGTAATACTCTTGGAGAGCAAAAAGGAAAACAGAGAAACAATAATTTTAAAGATTTTAATATGGTAAAGATTTAGGATTCAAACATATAAAACATTTTCTTTCTAAGTTGTTGAAGATTAGTCGAAAAAATAGTTCGGATAGAAATTATTTTTTTGTTAAAAGACAGGCGATAATGCCTGCTCTGCTGGTTACACTTAGTTTCCGCATGAGTATTTTTAAGTAGCTTTTAATTGTATTCAGGCTCAATCCGAGGATTTGAGCAATCTCCTTATTGCCTCGCTCTTCAATTAATAACCGGACAATATCTTGTTCTCTCTGATTCAAACTGAATTGCCGTGAAATAAGAGAAAGATTTAACTTGTCAACATTCATTCTTTCAAGTATGAATATGAAACGGTTGTCTTCTTCTTGGGAAGATTTATGATTTGAAAGACTCAGCCCCTTAACAAGATAAAACCTGCGGTCACTTTTCAAGGTATCAAGGATATAAACAGGCGTATTGCCTTGTTCTGTTTTAGTAAGACCTTTATTAATCATCCGTTTCCATTGACCACACAAAAAAAGCAGTCCATCATGAAATTGTTTTTTCTCTCCAAATGATTGTATTGCCCGGGAAAGAATTTGTAAGGCTTCGTGATTATAAAAAACTTCCTCGCATTTCTTATTGCTTTTTGGTCTATATATTAGAAATGCATTCTGATGTATAAAACAAGGATCGTTTATATCAGTAACAACATTCTTCATTCGATAAATTCTTGCCCCCACAAAAAAACAAATCAAACATTATCAGCATTTTTGATATTATTTAAAACCAAAGGGATACACCCGTTTGAGGGTATCCTTTTGGGTGTATTGACAGAATTTATCAGAAATATTATATATATCTCGATTTAAAAACACCATTATTTTTTGAGGGGAAATGCATACAAAAAAGGAAGGCTTTCCCAAAGAAAGAAGGCGGTCCGCTCGTCATTATTATACCAATCCCGTCAGCTTAGCAGTCTTGGGAGATTCCCATAACCCACCAAATGATATTAAACATTCTATAGATGCGATAGATATTAGTGATAGCGGAATGAGGATAAATATATCTAGAACAGCTTTAAGAAAGGGAGCGATGATTAAAATGCAGATTCCTATGCCCGATGCTTATGTAAGGATACCAGTTCTAGCTGAGGTAATTTGGTTAAAAGAGAAAAAGCCTGAAATCTACCAAGTTGGGCTTAAGTTTTTATTAGAATAAGAAGCTTAAAAAAGGGGGGATTTGTTATGAAATCATGGGAGCGCATGAAAAAGTTGTTACTAATGCTCGCTGTTGTTTTTTATGTAGTTTCATCCTCTGTAATCAGTTACGGAGCAGTTGATGTCACTCTTCTAAATAATACATTTGTTCGAGGAACTGGTAATCCGATTATTGAATCTTTCAATTTTGCAGGTGGTGACGGCCCGGCAAAAATAATAATATATAATGGTGGAATCGAGAATTCATCGACTGAAAAAGTTAGCAGTTCTATGATTAGTATTAATGAGCAGGTTGTCTTTAGCGCATCAGATTTTAACCAGAAAGTTGACTATTTGGAAAAGTCTATTCAGATATCTGAAGGAGAAAATATTATCGGTGTACTTTTAAAAGGCAAACCCGGTGGCAGGCTCGCTATTCAAATAATTCAAACGATAGATGCAGAAGTTGCTGAAGTAATTGGACCCGAAGGTGGCGTTATAACAGTTGAAGATACAGAAAGTCCTCTTTATGGGACAAGAATAGAGATTCCAGCAAATGCTTTTAACAAATTTAAGATAATTTCAATTAAAGACAATAATCTGTCGTCATTACTTCCTGAAGGTACAATTGACACAGGTCCGTTTGTTGATTTTGGTCCAGATGGGACTCAATTTAACAGTCCAGTATATATAACCATTCCATATGCAGATAAGGATAATGACGGGTTTATTGATTACTCAGATATTCCTGAAACTGATATTAAAGTAGTGAATTATAATGAAACCGATCAAACTTGGGAAGAACTTACTATTTTAAGTCAAGATATTGAAAAAAACTTGATTACAGTTGAGGACATTCATTTTAGTACAAAAGTTTCTATAGCGACATTGAACTGTACTGGACCTGCCGTAATATTCGCTATAGATGGCTTAAAATTTAAGGAAGTATTTTCTTTTGGATTTTGGCCTGACGACTTACAACCAAGTTACTTACAGGATGCTATTAGAGATATGAAGCTTAATAATATTAATAGAGCGTGCGTAATAACTTATAGTGGCCCTGGCAATTCGGCTGAGAAAAGATGGGATGGAAATGCACATAAGACAGAAGATATCATGAACGATCTTAAAAAAACTGTAAAGGCATATTATGATTATGCAAAAAATAATAATAGAAAATTTGTCCTCGTTACTCACAGTTGGGGGACAATATTAGGAATGTTAGCATTGAAATATAATAATGATGTGAATCCAGACCTCTTCATTACGCTTTCATCGCCGTATGGAAGTATTAATGCTGCTTCCCAATTGGTATATCCGGCAGAGGCCATTATTAATACTTTTTTGTGGGATGAAATCTATGAAACGTACGCCAAATGTGGCCAGCCAGCTCGAAAAATAGAGAATTTTCAATTTAAGTGGACAAATTATTGGGCATGGGGTGACGTCATTTCTGGCCCTATTCAGAAGCTTTCTGCTAAAGACATTCAAATAGATCAAACCTACAATACAAATAGAAATTGGGGCTCTGGTGATACCAAACGTTGGCATGCCATAACGAGCTTGAATAAAACTGTAATGCATTATAGTGATTTTAATCAGACATATAAAAATTATGCTGATAATTTTATTAATAAAGTGAAATCTGAAATAGTTAATTCAATTGGAGATGGTTCCGGTATCATGATAAACAACTCTAATTTTATTAATGGAGGTGACGAATCAACAACTTCAACGACAGTCAATATAAACTTGACAGCTACAGATGCGTGTGGTATCGATGCTTATTATGTTTGCGGATATTTTGATATGACATGTGATCCACCAGGGCCATGTCCTTTGACGCCGGAGCTTATTCAATGTGTATTAAACAAGATACAAGATCATACACCTTTTATATATCCACCCGTAAAAAAACTTGTTTTAAACATGCCTGTAGAGACAGTTTATTCTTACATGCGACCTGCGTACGGTGATACATTGGGTGTAGACGTTTGTTTTTACAGTGCCTGTGGATATTATGCATGTGCATTCGACTCGATTAAATATACAGGCCCATCACTAAGATAAATTAGCCTGGCCGGCATCCGAGGGGCCTTAATGAGTATCAAACGGCTCCAGGGTAGTGCGATCGGACGCCGGCACCTCATAGTTGTTTTATTAGTCATTCACACGGTGTGACAGGAATCACATCGCATATTGAATTGGGAACTAAGCTACGTTAGATAAATCCTACCCAACCACTTTCCAGCGGAGTAATTTTACATAATATGGATGTTGCTTCTTAAATATCCTTGTTAGGTTATCTATTTTCTCGCATCAAAAATCTCCTGCAAAATCTTTTGCCATTCATAAGGGTCTTTGTAATAGGAACCATGACAAGTCGGCCAGGGGAAATCATAATATGATAAACTTGGCTTAATCTTTATATTCTTATTTGCCTTTGATAGGCCACTAATACTTCCAGATATCGGATCGCAACTTGCCCAATAATTGCGCCATTTTTTTACATTAGAAAGTGGGCCAACTGAAAATATATCATAAGGAGTCAGTTGGAACCATGTGTAACTTTTAACATCTATCGACTGTGAATCCAGCGGGGACCCCAGCGTAATAAAGGTATCCACTATTATATCTGGGTTCTTGGTCAAGGCGACATAGGCGAGAAAAGTTCCCCAACTATGGGACAAAATAACTAATGGACTATCTGGTGCTTTTTTCTCCTCTAGCATTTTTAAGGTCTTTGAAAGTGCGCTTGCATAAAGTCCGGTATCGACACTATCTCTAGACCATTTGAAAGGGATAAACTTGCCTACTTTCTTTTCAATAGCATACTTCATAAGGTCATTTTCATTAATTGCATCCATAAGATAATGTGAAAAATTGTCCGGGCAATCCGGGTGTATCAAAGAGAGAAGTCGCATGCCATCGATGACGACTATATATCCGAGCTTTGTTTTTTCAATGACTGATGTGCCAAGACCAAATATATCTAAATTCACTGTTGAATTATTAGGATCATTCGACGTTATAGAAATATTTGCATTAAAACTTCCGTTATAAGATGGACAGAATATAACAGAAAAAGTACACGAGTTACCCGGGGTAATGTAATTATTTGCGCCGCACGGGTGTGTCCCATCATTCATCTCTATCAAGAAGTTTGCATCTGATGTAGAGATTCCCAAAATTTCTAAATTAGCGTTGCCCGTGTTGTAAAGAGAAAATAATTCTGGCATAGGAGAGCATTTTCCAACAGTCATTTCTCCAAAATCATGGGACGTAGGAGAGACTTCAATGTTGCCGTACGTGGGCGGGGGAAGTTCGATACCTCCACGCACACATCTTACATAATTGTAATCTGTTTTGTGGCCGTCATAGCTATAATGTAGATAGCCACGATAAAAATTTACAAACCAAGCGTAACCAGAGTCCATTGCGCTTGTAGTAGAGGACCAATAATTTGAAGAGGAATCGGATCCTACCGCATCAGCGAAAAAAGAGGTATCGATTGCAGGCCGATACTTAGAATCGTCTGTTATCGACTCAATCTCTTTGATATTCGGTAATCTCCAGTCAGCCTTTTCTCCCAGAATAAGTGTATCACAATAATTTAGGGCAGCTTGCCAGGTCATCTCCCCAGGCTCGCCTTGCTGCCATGTCAGTTTAGTAAAATTATCTGTTACCGTACCGTCATAGTTATTAGTGAATTCTTGTACTGGAGTCTGTCGATTCCGAACACAGCGTAAAACTAGGTAGCTGCTCAGCATGGAATTTCCAACGTTGCCATAGTTAAAGTTTACTGCCCATCCTCCACCAAAAGCATCGGGCGTAGCTGTCCAAAAAAAGTTTGAATTCACATTTGCAAAAATGGGGTTGATTGTCGGATCCGGGGGGGACATACCATAATCAATGATGCTCATCATTTCCTTCTTTGTGGGTGCACGCCAGTCGGAATAACCCCCCAATGTTAGCGAGTCGCAAACATCTCTTGTAGTCGGGTTATATGTTGCATTATAAATACCAGCGACCTGATACCAATTATAAAATTTGCCATCATTTACTTTCTGCCACATCAGTCCAGTGTTGTTATCCGTAACCGTCCCATCTCCATTATCCGTAAAGCTCATGGGATTGATATTGTATTCTCCATCCTGTCCCGTACCAGCGCAGCTGATTACGTTACCATTGATGTCATAGCAGGTCGTTTGACCAGTGTCGGGGAGTTTGAAACTGCCTGGAGTGTGAAGAACCTGTATCTCCGTATCAGACAGTGCACGGTTGTAAATACGGACTTCGTCCATTAAGCCTGAGAAGTCTTCTGGTCCTGGACATGGCGATGCCCCTATATGCAAATTACTTGTATTTGAAATAATACCATTAGAATGTGACTGTAATATGTTAGCAATTTGGCCATTAACATAAAATTTAATAACACCATGTATGGCACCGTCGTATGTCATTGCAACATGAACCCATTGATTTTCGGGTACTGCATAATAAGCATCATCAACACCGTCACTGTTTGCGAAAAAGGCAGCCATACTATTGCCACTATTTGTTTTCCAGAAACGTGCCCAAAAAGCATAAGGTTCGTTTGTATTTGAATCTGATTTACTTATAATTGTGTCGCCGTTATTACCGGTATCCAAATATACCCACGCTGCAATTGTTATCGCACTGCCTGATAAATCAAGAGAATAGCTATGAGGAATAACAATTCCTTCATTACTTCCTTTAACGAATTTTGCTGCACCGTTAACTATGCCTTCGGATGAATAACTGACATAGTTTGTATTTGGTATACCATGATTTGCATTACCTGAGCTATCGAGGCCAAGATTTGAAGGAACATCAAATTGCCAATATCTGTGCACGCCATGAGTTAATGATACCGAAATCAGAAAAAACTGGGTAACACTTTTCCATTCAGGGTCACGGTTACAAAACCTTTCTTATTCAGCCAGGCCTCGACGGCAATACGCCAGGCCGCCT
>JBFLXS010000219.1 GCA_040755795.1 bacterium
TTTCCTGCTTGCCAGAAGCGAGGCTAAAGCCTCGCACTACAAATCTTTTTATTATTCGTGTTCATTCGTGGTTATATATTCCCTCTGTGTTCTCTGTGACTCTGTGGCTATATCCCTGAACGGTTACTCCTGATTTCTCTAAACCATAGTTTATACTAAAATAATCATATTGTCAATATTTTTTTTGCAAGTATTATTCCCAGACAAACATCTTTAATATTAATCCAAAAATTACGGCAATAGATGTACTGGCAATACTGTCAAATAAACTATATTCTTCTTCTCTTTCTTTGGAAATGACCATTCTGGCAATAAGGATAGTGGGGATGAAGAGAAAGAATAGACTGGGCATAAGAATTAAAGTCATAATCAATAGTCGCTCGATTATTCCGTATCTTTTAGTCTTTAATGCCTGAGATGAGTAATCCTCACTAATCATCTTTTTTAAATAATGAATGACTATTGCCCCAAAATAGCCACCGGCAATAAATCCACTTGCCGTTAAGAGTATAATTTTATCCTTCAGCACGCCTCTTGTAAATTCAGGTATTTTGATGGTAGATTCAGGGATAGAAAGAATAATTAAGGTAATAAACCACATAACAATTATATGTAGAGACTGGTCTAACAAAAACATCCAGAGGTTATCTGTCTGTGTTTTAGTCGTAATGACTATTCGGAGATAATCAATCAGGAAATGGGAGATTACGAGGATAAAGATTGCCAGCCACATCTTGAAACAAAGGATATAAGGGAACAAGAAAAGAATAGCTATTAGTCCCACAATTCCACAGTGGAGTAAGACACCCCATTTACTCCTTACCTTCAATTTGAATAATTCATTAAATTGTAATGGATAATCTGCGATTAAATGAACTAATAATAATTGATAAAAAATAATCATTTTCCCTCCCTCACTACTCTAATCATTACCCACATCTTTTAGTGGACAGATTAGATAAAAATTCCAAATTCCAAGCACCAAATTCCAAATAAATTCCAAATCACAAATTCCAAATTCCATTTAGTGAATTAGTGAATTAAGCGAATTAGCGAATTAGTAAAATCTAATGTAACCGTTCAGGATATAGCCACAGAGTCACAGAGAACACAGAGGGAATATAGCAGTTATTAGTCAAAATTTTACTCAGAGTGGATAAGGAAAAAATCCCAAATTCCAAGCACCAAATCTCAAATAAGCACCAAATTCCAAGTCCTAAATACCAAACTATGGGGGGTAATGTTTTGAATTTTGGTCATTCGAATTTGTTTGGAATTTGGAATTTGTGATTTGGAATTTCATAGCCATATCTATGTTAAATTTCGATTAATAAGTGCTATAATTCGTGTGCATTTGTGGCTAATTTCTCTAATTCTCTGTGAACTCTGTGCCTCTGTGGCTGAACGCTTACAATCTAATCTCTAATTCACTAATCTCTAATTCGCTTTTTGGTATGTGGAATTTGGTGCTTATTTGAGATTTGGTGCTTGGGATTTGGGATTTTTCCCTTATCCACTGTGAGTAAAATTTTGACTAATAACTGCTATAGTAATAGTTTTAGGTAGTTTCTTACAGAATAAAGCAACCTCTTGAGCAAATTGATAAGTTCTTTCTTCTAAATCATATTGTTTGGAATTTTGAATTTTGGTCATTGGAATTTATTTGTATTTTGGAATTTGTGATTTGGAATTTTGCCACTCACTCCGCTCTCCTGCAATCTCTAATCTCCCCTTCATAGTTTATCCTTGCTTACCTCATCTTGTTACCCAACTTGTGGGTAATGATTAGCTCACTACTCGCTCCTCACTACGGTAATCAATCCTTCGTCATACGCCTGCAAAAATGCCTTGACTACATCAGGGTCAAATTGGAATCCAGCCTGCTCCTTTAATTCATCTAACGCCCGTTGATGTGGTAACCCCTGACGATATGGTCTATCTGAGGTCATAGCATCAAAAGTATCGGCAATGGCTAATATTCTCCCCATTAGAGATATCTCTACATCTTTTACCCCAGAGGGATACCCTTTTCCATCATATCGCTCATGATGTTGTAAAATACCAGGAATAATAGCATCTAACTGTTTTATTGGCTTAATAATCTCTTTCCCAATATCGGGATGTCTTTTTACCTCGGCAAATTCTTCCTCTGTCAATCTACCAGGTTTTCTAATAATATCTTCATTAATACCTATCTTGCCAATATCATGAAGTAATCCTGCCAATCTAATGGTTTCTTTTTCATTTTCATTCAAATTTAATTTCATTGTAATTGCTTGAGAATATTGCATTACTCGTTCACTATGGCCTCTGGTGTAAGGGTCTTTGGCTTCAATCGTGGTCACTAAGGCTTTGATACTATTAAAAAATAGCTCTTTCAGGTCTTCATACAACTTTGCATTTTCAATCGCAATTCCCTCTTGATTAGCCATTGCCTGCAATAATTCTAAATCAGCGGTTGAAAATCCCTCATCCCCAATTTTATTGATTGCCTCGACTACTCCAATTACCCTATCTTTAATCAATAATGGCACACATAGAAGTGATTTCGTCACGAACTTAATTTCTTCATCAATCTTTCGAGAAAATCTCGTGTCCTGACTAACATCTTTGATGGAAAGGGACTGTTTATTTTTAACTACCCAACCCGCTACTCCCTCAGTAATAGGTAATTTAATCTCTTTTAACTCATTCTTTTTCTCGCCAATAGCAACCTCAAAAACAAAATGCTCATCTTCGATTAACATTAACGAAGATGCCTCTGCTTTCATCAGTTTAGTCGTCAGTTCCATAATCAAGGGTAATAATTCCTTTATTTGCAATGTCGAGTTGACAATTTGACTAACTTCAATTAATGATTCTAAATCATAGACTCGTTGACAGATATTTTTAAAAGATTTCTCAAATGCATTAAACTTTTCGCTTGTCCCAATTTTTCCCCTTATCTCTTCTAATTGCCTTTGGGCTAATTTTATGTCATCTTTCATATCTGATATAACCTCTATTAGGGGATATTTGTCCCCATCATAAGATATTTATCAAGTAACGGAGATATCTCTTTAATAAAATTCTCCTCGAGGGTGACTATGTTATCTATTTTTCCCTTTTCAACAAGACTACTGATTCTAATCATCGCGGCAACACTATCTTTTCGTCTTATTTGATCAAAAACTATATTCAATTGTTGAATATAATAACTATGCGTATTCCTTTTACCAACTCTAAACCAGTAGATTGTAAGGAGTTCGGCATCTTTTTCTTTAATATATAATTTATTACATCCAATCTTTCCCTGATTAATTTGAATTTGAACTATCTCTTTTTTAAGAAACTGCGTCCCTCCCCCTGTAAGACAAATCTCTGGTGGATGAAATGCCTCTGGATTGACACTACTTGCCACGATAAAAAGTAAAACCGTATCCCCCTTTGTATTTGTGTATGCTCGCAGAAGTAAATCACTCTTCCTTAACATCTTATAAACCCTCTCTTCAATAGGGTAGTCCTCACCCTTCCATTCACCAATTATTTTTGGAAAATGTTTTAGATTGGTTTCTCTAATCGGTGGTGAAGGTAAAGAAAGAAAAATTATAATTAATAACGCCACAGATAATAAAACTATGACTATAGTATAATTTTTTTTAGTTTCCATCTTTTCCCTTTTTATGCCAGGTTAAAACCTTTCCAATTGCGCCTAATCCTATTAAGGCGATGATAAATACCAATAATCCGGCGAGGGTATGCGTTGGTTCTGTTAATGCAGCCTCATGACCATAGACATAAGTGATGAGTGTCAGGAAAATTATTCTCACGATATTAGATAAAATAGCCACAGGTACAGCAGAGAAAAATAGAATAATTCTCCTTAAAAATGATATAGATAAAATATTGGCAAATAGTGTCCCTAAGGCTAAAAGTGTAATTAAAGATCTGAGTCCACTGCACGGTTCACCAACTTCAAGGAAATCATCCGGTAAATTTATTCTTGCTCCTTCCATAGATACCGGGATACCCATTAAATTTATAGAGACAGTCGCCCAGTAGGTTGCAAACATCTTAAGATGAAATGTTAAAAAAAGCGTAAATACCTCCGGCAGAGGAACCATAAAAACCAGGAAACTTATTGGGAAAATAAGTTTCCTGGTCATTTTAGCCCCTAAAAGATATAAACATAGTCCAAAAATGACAATAATAAGTGAAAAACCGCTGACAAAGTCTATTAAAAAACAACGGCTTACCAGATGAATTAATAATCCTGCACAAAATAGTATTAATCCTTTTGCACAGGAGATAACTGGTATCTTTTTTAACTCATCCTTCATTTTCCAGATTAAGAATAAGGAGACAATGGGAATTAATGGACCATGAGTATAGTTTGACTCCCCTTCTAAATATTTATATTTCATCCAGAAAAAGGTTGGTAAATACACGAGGATGACCAAAATAACCACTATCCAAACTTTTATCTTTGACCGGATAATCATAACCACTTACTCTTTTCCTAGTGTCGTGTTGAACAAATAACGCACAGAATTTGATTCTGGTAACTGGTGATTGGTAACTGGTAATTAAATACCGTTCGGCTGCTCTCAGGACGAAGTTATTTAACCAATTACCAATTATCCGTTTGCAGGTTATGAAATCTGATGATACTCCGTGCAAAACTTACTCAACACGACACTAGCCTCCTACCTACTTTTTCCCTTCCGCATCCGTCCATAAGTCTAATAAATCCAAAGCATTACGCCTCTGGCAATTTTTATTTCCATAAGGCAATTTTTATTCACCACAGAGGTTTAGTTATAAATTATGGTAACCGTTCAGGATATAGCCACAGAGTCACAGAGAACAGAGAGGGAATATAGCAGTTATTAGTGAAAATTTTACTCAGAGTGGATAAGGGAAAAATCCCAAATTCCAAGCACCAAATCTCAAATAAGCACCAAATTCCACATACCAAAAAGCGAATTAGAGATTAGTGAATTAGAGATTAGATTTTACTAATTCGCTAATTCGCTTAATTCACTAATTCACTAAATGGAATTTGGAATTTGTGATTTGGAATTTCATAGCCATATCTATGTCAAATTTCGATTAATAAGTGCTATAATTCGTGTCCATTTGTGGTTAATTCCCTTAATTCTCTGTGAACTCTGTGCCTCTGTGGCTGAACGCTTACAAATTATGTTCCTGAAGGAAATTGCTTGCCTTTTTTAAAAACTCTTTTTCTTCTTTACTCAAACTATCCATTCCTTGACTGGATATCTTATCTAATAAGGTATCAATCCGTTCTTTGATAAGACGGACTTCTACCTTTTTGTTTTCTGTCGTTTTTTCTTTTCTCTTATTTTTTGCTTCCGCAGTGATTCTTGTTATTTTTTCCCAACTTAAGATATTCTTCAAATAAAGGTATCCAACTACCATCCCGCCTAAATGAGCGAAATGGCCTATGCCATCAGGTGTATGCTTTATACAAGCGAAGAACTCAAGGACTCCAAAGAGTATAACGAAATGTCTTGCCTTCATTGGAAACAACCCAAAAAGTAATATGATATTATTCGGAAACATCATTCCATAAGCGACTAATATGCCAAAGATAGCGGCTGATGCGCCAATTGAAGGGATAGTTGCATTAGGGGATAAAAGGCAGGTGGCTATTCCACCACCGATACCTGTTAAGAAGTAGTAGCGAACAAATCTCTTTGTTCCCCAGACTGCCTCGATATTAGTTCCAAACATCCATAAGGCTAACATATTGAAGAGGATATGAAAAACATCCCCATGTAAAAACATATAGGTAAAGATTTGCCACAGCATAAATTCATGAAAAACTCGTATTGGAATTAATCCCAAAAAACCAATAAGTTGATTTAAGAAAAATAATTGGACTATGAATATAATTCCATTAACGATAATCAGTTTTTTTACTCCAGAAGTCAATCGATAACCAAATCCTGTTTGATAATAATATGGATACATACACCTTACCATCCTTTTGTATTCACTTTATGTATAGCAGTTATTAATCAAAACTTTACTTAGAATGGCTAGTGTCGTGTTGAGTAAGTTTTGCACGGGGCATCATCAGGTTTCGTAACCTGCAAACGGATAATTGGTAACTGGTAATTGGTAATTGGTTAAATAGTTTCGTCCTGAGATCAGCCGATAATCCCTCAGTTATCAGTGGTAAAAACTAAATAGAAATTTTCTCTCGCAAAGACGCAAAGTTCGCAAAGATTATAATTTATTCCTTTGCGTTCTTTGCGCCTTAGCGGGAAATTTAATCTTTATGCCTTTCTCCCACCAATAACTGACCGATTACCTCAGCCGAACGGTATTTAATTACCAGTTACCAATTACCAGTTACCAGAATCAAATTCCGTGCGTTGTTTGTTCAACACGACACTAGAGCCCAATTTTTCTAATCTTCTAATCTCTAATTCGCTCATAAATCAATCGGCTCTATGTCAAATTTCGGTTAATAAGTGCTATAAGCGTTCAAGTCGTGTAAGAAAAGGAGAGTGAAAAATGAGGGGTGAAGAATGAGCAGTAACCATCTGAGTGTTGACACCTGATGGCTGAACGCTTACAACAATTTATTATCCTTTAACCACACCAAGTGGTCTTAATTTAGCTACTCGTCTGGCGATGCCGGCATTATGAAGGACATTAACTACCTGTGTAACATCCTTATATGCCT